>JAGWSB010000011.1 GCA_028876375.1 Chloroflexota bacterium
ATGAAATCGCTCGAGTTCCTCGCATCGAAGCTGGGCAAGCCGACCGCCTACTTCCTCGAGGACGGGGAGGAAGCCCGGAAGAGGAAGGAGCGGGAGCTCGCGGTCGTTCGAGCGTCGCAGCTCATTGCCGAGGGGTCGGCCAGCGCGGCGATCGACGCGCTTCGGGCGATCCAGAGCGATGACATTCCGTTGGCTGAGCGGCTCGCTATCAAGAAGGTTCTCGGCCGCGCCTTCCTCGAAGCGGGCGAAATGGGGAAGGCCGTTGCGACTCTGACCGAGACATTGAGAGGGTACGAGTCGCTCAAGGACCAGGAGAACGTCGCTCGCACTCAGGGACTGCTCGGCGGCGCTCTCGCCGGTCTGATGGATTACACGGAAGCCGAGGCTCATCTCGAGTCGGCACTCCGCGCCACAGTCGAAGGCGTCGTACGTGACCCGCTCTTCCGTGTGCACGTTCTCCACAACCTCGGTGTCGTCCTGTATGAGCGTGCCGCGTATCAAGCGGCTCTCGAGCACTTCGAACGAGCGGCGACCGAAGGAGCCGACGTCGGTGATCCGAAGTGGCTGGCGTCTCTATACGCCGCGATCGGTATGTCTCGACGAGAGGTCGGCGACTACGAAGGCGCCGTCTCATCGCTGTACAAGAGCGAAGCCCTCTTCGAATCGATCCACAACCGTTCGCGAGCGGCGGAGATCAAGTTCCAGGCGGCGCGAACGGTGAGAGCGCTTGGGAACCATGCGAAGGCGAACGAGGTCCTTCTCGACGCGCTCGACGCCGCCGCAAAGGCCGGCAACGAGGCTCTTGCCGTCCGCATCGAGGCATTCCGGGGACTGTGTCGGGCGGAGGAGGGGTATCAAGCCGAGGCGCTGGCGATCCTCGAGCCACTACTGGATCGCGCAAAGGCGACCTGCAACGACCGTGCACGCTTCGTCGCTGACTTCACATACGCGAAGGTCCTCGCCGCCATGGACCCGGCGCGCGCAGCTGACCTGCTAAAGGAGATCGCGAAGGATCTCGAGGCGAAGGGCGCGCTGCCAGACCTCGCGCAGGTCTACGACGAATTGGGCAAGGCGTTGAGTCGTCAGGGCCTATCCGAGGAAGGAGTCGTGTACGCGCAGCGTGCGTACACGACAAGCCTCAGTGCGAAGAAGGGGGGTAGCTAGATGCGCATCCGGTTCACGGCGCTGCTTCTCGCGGTCTTGGCTGGCGAAGGCGTTCGCTTCTTCAGCGACCTCGTGCCACCGCTCATGGGGGACTAGCGTCGTTCCGTCTGCCGCTCCGCAGCGATCGCGACATTCCTCAGCAGTAGCGCCGTCGTCACGGCCCCGACCCCACCCGGAACGGGACTGAGCGCGGCGGCCACGGCACTGACGGTCTCGGCGTCGACGTCACCGGCCAAGCCCTGAGGGGTCACGTTGATGCCGGCGTCGATGACCGTCGCGCCGGGCTTGATCATCTCTCCTGTCAGGGATCTTGCCTTGCCGACGCCGACGACGACGATGTCCGCCGTCCGCGTGAACCGTTCGATCCCGACGGTCTGCCGGTGCGCGATCGTGACCGTCGCGTCCTCCTTCAGCAGCAGATAGGCGGCGGGGCGGCCGATCACGGTGCTCCGTCCGATGACGACCGCATGGCGTCCGCGCATCGGGACCTCGTAGAAGCGCAGGAGCTCGATGACGGCCTCGGCCGTCGACGGCACGAACCGCGGCCGACCGTCGGCGAGCCAGCCGACGCTGAAGGGGTGCATCCCCTCGACGTCCTTCTCGACGGCGATGTGGTCGACGATGTGCCCCTCGTCGAGCACTCCGGGGAGCGGGGTCATGAGGATGATCCCGTGGATGGCGGCGTCCGCCGCGAGCGCGTCGAGGCTCCGGCGGAGCTGCTTCTCGTCCGTCTCGCGCGGGAGGGCGATGGTCGTGACGCGGATGCCCTCCGATCGTCCCGTGCGTGTGAGGCGCTCCGTGTACGTCAGCGCCGCGGGATCCGCTCCGACGGACACGACCGCGAGACCCGGCTGGACGCCGCGCGCGGCGAGCGCCTCAACGCGCTGACGGGTCGCGGCCCGGAGATGCTCGGCGACCGGGCGCCCGTGAAGGAGGCGTGCCATCGCTATCGCGCGATCCGCGACTCGATGAACTGGAGCACGCGCGCACGCTGCTCTTCCGAGCCGTCGACGGCGCGGTCGAGCTCCTCGGAGAGGACCTTGACCTGCCCGGCGTCCTCGAGCGCCGCGAGGTTGATCATCACGTTGAGCGCTGCTCCCCGGAGAGCCGTCTCCGCCATGAGCGCGCCCACGCCGACGTCGCTCACGGTCGCCGACGACGCCACGGCCATGGTCTGTTCGCAGGCGTTGAGCAACCGCCGCGCGGTCTTCGCCAGCTCGAGGGGGACGCGCGCCGCCCCGAGAAGGCCGGTCTGCATCCGCTGCTTGCGTGCCGCCTTCTCCTCGTCGGTCGCGCGCGGCAGCTTCATCGCTTCGGCGACCCGCCCGAACGCCGCCGTGTCGTCGTCGACGAGCCGGAGGAAGTCGGCGTGCAGTCCCTCGAGCTCCTCGATGCGCGCGGCGAGGTCCTCGCGCGACTTCTTCGCGGTGATCCGCACGACCATCGCGCACAGCGCCGCGCCGAGAGCACCGGCGTAAGCAGCGGCGCTCCCGCCGCCGGGGACCGGACGGTCCGACGCGAGGTCGTCGCTGAACGCGCGCAGGCTGCGATCGATCAAGCGATCGGTCATGGAGCGGCCCCAGTATCATTGATGCGCCGGCGACCGGCGGAGACCCGCTTGGTGTGCCTTCCGGCCCAAGCGAGGTTCGCATGAAGACCACGGTCATCGGCGCATTCCCGAAGATCTCCGACGACCAACAGGGTCAGGAGCTGCGTCGCGCGCTGCACCGCTTCGATCGCCACGAGATCGACGCGGACGCGCTCGACGAGGTGTACGACGCGACGACGCGGCGCGCCATGGCGGAGCTCGAGGCCGCGGGGATCGACGTCATCAACGACGGCCAGATCCGCTGGGACGACCTCTTCGCCGTCTTCGCCCGGGCCTGGGGCGGCGTCGCGCGCGGTCCGCTCGAGCGCTTCTACGACAACAACACGTACTTCCGGCAGCCGGTCATCTCGAAGCCGATCACGACGCACGGCCGCACGCTCGCAAGCGACTTCAAGCTGGCGCGCGCCGCCGCGAAGGCCGAGCTGAAGGGGGCGGTGTGCGGGCCCTTGTCGTTCGCGACGCTCACCGCCGAGGACAAGGCCTACAAGAGCCTGGAGGAGCGGACCCTCGCGGTCGCCGACGCGCTGGCCGCGGAGATCCGCGGCCTCGGCGCCGCGGGCGCGAAGCTCGTCGACGTCGAGGACCCGGCCGTCGTCGCGCGGCCCGACCTCATCGGCCTCGCGCGCCAGGCGTACGAGCGCCTCGCGTCCGCCGGAGTGCCGATCGCGCTGCAGGCGTACTTCTTCCCGGCCGACGGGATCCTCGCCGAGCTGGCGACGTTCCCGGTGCAGCAGCTCGGCGTCGACCTGCGCAGCCGCGAGACGAAGGCGCTCGGCGCGCTCGGGACGCTCACGGGAAAGACCGTCGTCATCGGCGCGGTCGACGCGCGGAACACGCGCCTCGAGACCGCGGACGAGGTCGCGCGGCTGGTGGACGGCGCGGTGCGCGCTCTCGACGCCGAGCACGTCTGGGTCGCGCCGACGACCGGGCTCGAATACCTGCCGCACGACGTGGCGGCGCGGAAGCTCGCGGTGCTCGTCCAGGGGACGCGCGCCGCGGTGGGGGTGGCGGCATGAGTGACATCCTTCTCACGACGACGGTCGGCTCCTTCGGGAAGCCGGAGTACCTGCAGAAGGCGCGCAACGCTTTCTCGCGCGGCAAGCTCTCGCGCGACGAGCTGACGGAGCTCGAGCGCCGGGCGACGAAGGAGTGGATCGGCCGCCAGGAAGAGATCGGGCTGGACATCCTCGTCGACGGCGAGATGTACCGCGGCGACATGGTCGCGTACTTCGCGGACCTCATCGACGGCTACCGCGAGGGCGGCCTCGTCCGCTCGTACGGCAACCGCTACTACCACAAGCCGATCATCGCCTCGAAGGTCTCGCGGCCGAAGCCGATGACCGTCGACTGGTTCCGCTACACGCAGACGCTCACGGATCGTCCGGTGAAGGGCATGCTCACCGGGCCGTACACGATGCTCGACTGGTCCTTCAACGAGGCCTACCGCACGCGGCGCGACGCCGCGCTCGCGCTCGCCGAGGTCGTCCGCCAGGAGGCCGAGGACCTCGAGAAGGCGGGGGCGAAGTACATCCAGATCGACGAGCCGGCCATCCACGCGCGGCCCGAGGAGATCGGCATCGCCATCGAGGCGATGGGCATCGTGACCCAGGACCTCAAGGCCAAGACGATCTCGCACATCTGCTACGGCGACTTCGCCGCGATCTACCCGCAGGTGCTCGACCTGCCGGTCGACCAGCTCGACCTCGCCATGTCGAACTACGAGTACCGCTGGCTCGACCTCTTCGACAAGCACCCGTTCACGAAGGAGCTCGCCATCGGGATCGTCGACGTCCACAAGCACGAGCTCGAGACGGTCGATGAGGCGGCCGAGGGGATCCGCAAGGGGCTGCGCTACGTGACCGCCGACAGGCTCTATCCGCATCCGGACTGCGGGCTCAAGACGAGGACCGTCGAGGAGACGGTCGACAAGTGCCGCGTCGTCGTCGAGGCCGCGAAGAAGGTGCGCGCGGAGCTGAAGGCGAAGGTCCCCGCTTAGCGGGAGGTCCTAGCGCCCGTAGAGCTCGAGCACCTCGCGGCGGAAGGGCACGTTCGCCTTCTCGCGCAGCTTCTCGAACTCCTCGAAGTCCCACTCGCCGACGAACGTCACGGCGACGCCGGTCTGGCCCATGCGTCCGGTGCGACCGACGCGGTGGGTGAACGTATCGGTGTCCTCGGGAAGGTCGAAGTTCACGACGTGGCTGATGTCGTCGATGTGGAGCCCCCGCGCGGCGACGTTCGTCGCGACGAGGATGGGGATCTCGGCGGAGCGGAACTTCTCGAGCGTCCGCTCGCGCTCGCGCTGCGAGAGGTCGCCGTGGAGCGCCTCGACCTTGCGGCCGCGGCGCTGGAGCGCGCGGACGAGCTCGTCGACGCCGCGCTTGGTGTGGCGGAACACGAGGACCTGGTCGAACTCGGCTCGCCCGAGGAGCTCCTCGAGCGCGCGCACCTTGTCCTGCTCGAGGACCTCGACCCACACCTGCTCGACGGTCTCCACCGTCTGCTTCTCGGGGTCGATCGCGATCGAGACGGCGTTGTGGGTGAAGCGGCTCGCGAGGTCGCGCACTTCCCACGGGAGCGTCGCGCTGAAGAGCGCTGTCTGGCGCCGCTCGGGCACGCGCCGCAAGAGGCGCCGCACGTCCGGCGCGAAGCCCATGTCGAGGAGACGGTCGGCCTCGTCGAGGATGACGATCTCGATGCCCGAGAGGTCGAGCGTCCCGCGCTCGATGTGGTCGAGGAGACGCCCGGGCGTCCCGATGACGACGCCCACGCCGCGCCGGAGGGCGCGGTCCTGCGGCGAGTACGAGACACCGCCGTAGATCGCGAGCTCACGCGCGCTGCGGTACTTGCCGAGGGCCGCGAATTCGCGCGTCACCTGCACCGCCAGCTCGCGCGTCGGGACGACGACGAGGGCCTGCGGCCTCTTCGCGCCGGCCTCGACGCGGCCGAGGATGGGGATGGCGAATGCGGCCGTCTTGCCGGTGCCGGTCTGCGCTTGGGCGAGCAGGTCGCGGCCGCTCTGGAGGATGGGGATGGCCTGCTCTTGGACGGGGGTGGGGGTCATCCAGCCGAGGTCGTCGATCGCGCGAATGACGTCGGGATGGGCTGCCAGGTCTTCGAAGAGCGAGCGCGTGACGCTCTGTTCCGCTATCGCCAGGTGATGTCTCCCTATATATGACGAACGGGCCTGGATCCATCGGATCCGGCCCGCCCCGCCGAAAGATCGATGTTCGTTCTAGCGCGCAGTGTATCAGGTCTCGCCGCGGCGTGACCGGAGCTCCTCGAGGATCGGCGCCGTCGACGACGTCCCGAGCCGGGTCGCGCCGGCGGCGATCATGGCCATCGCGTCGTCCAGCGTACGGATCCCGCCGGCCGCCTTTACGCCGATCTTCGGCCCGACGACCGACCGCAGCAGCCGCACGTCCTCGACGGTCGCGCCCTCGGGGCCGAATCCGGTCGACGTCTTCACGAAGTCGGCACCCGCGGCGACCGCGATCTGCGCCGCGATCGCCTTCTGCGCGTCATCGAGGTAGGCGCACTCGAGGATGACCTTCACCAGCGCCTCGCTCGCGTGACCGACGCCGACGACCGAGGCGATCTCGCGCTCCACCGTCGCGTAGTCGCGCTCGATGAGCGCGCCGATGTTGATGACCATGTCGAGCTCGCTCGCGCCGTCCTTGAGCGCCTGCAGCGACGTGCCGACCTTCACCTCCGGCGCCTGCCCCCCGTGCGGGAACCCGACGACCGTCGACGTCCCGACCCCGGAGTCCTTGAGGAGCCGCGCGCAATCGGGCACGTAGAAGGGCTTCACGCACACGGTCGCGATGTGCTCGCGCCGCGCGACGGTGCAGCCCTCGACCACGTCGCGCTCCGTCTGCGTGGGCTTGAGGACGGCGTGATCGATCATGGCCGCCAGCTCGGGCACGCTGGGGAGCGCGGCGGCCTCAGCCTGAAGGTCCTGAAGGTCCACGGTCACCTCCTATTGTCGCTGTTACCCTCCTCCGCGTGCCCGGATCGATACTGATCGCCCGGATCTTCGGGATCGACATCCGTATCCACCTGTCGTGGTTCCTCATCTTCGGGCTGCTCCTCTTCACGCTTTCCGACCCCTCGGGTGGGTTGTTCCGGATGCAGCGGCCGCAGTGGTCCGACCAGAAGCTGGTCATTGTCGCGGCGATCACGGCGCTCCTCTTCTTCGCCTCGGTCCTCAGCCACGAGCTCGCGCACGCCCTCGTCGCGCGGACGTTCCGCATGCCCGTCTCGTCGATCACGCTCTTCCTCCTCGGCGGCGTCGCGAACCTGCGCAAGGAGCCGCCGAGCGCGCGCGCCGAGTTCCTCATGGCCGCCGCCGGACCGGGGACCAGCCTGGTCCTGGGCGGGATCGGCATCGCCATCTCCGGCTTCGGCGGCGACGTCGTGAGCGACGTCTCCGCGCTCGATCCGGTCGTCGTCGTCGCGAACTACCTCGGGTACATCAACGTCGCGCTGGCGGTCTTCAACATGATCCCCGGCTTCCCGCTCGACGGCGGCCGCGTCCTGCGGTCGATCGTGTGGGGGATCACGCACGACCGCGCGCGAGCGACGGGGATCGCCGCGCGCGGCGGGCAGGTCGTCGCGGCGCTGCTCCTGGTCTACGGCATCTGGCGCGCCGTCGCGGACCAGGACGCGTTCGGCGGCGTGTGGATGGGGATGATCGCGTACTTCCTCTACACCGCGGCGTCGAACAGCCTGGAGCAAGAGCGCGTCGCGACGGCGGTGCGCGGCGTCCAGGTGCAAGCCGTCATGACGCAGCAGTTCCTCTCCGTCCGCGCGCGCACGCCGCTCGCTGAGCTCGTGTACGGACAGCTCGTCCCGCACAACGCGCGCGCCGTCGCGGTCCTCGACGGCGAGCGCCTCATCGGCCTGGTCACGATCGCCGACCTGCAGAAGGTCGACCAGTCGGCGTGGCCGCAGACGCCGGTGGAGGAGGTCATGACGCCCGCGTCGCACCTCCCCGCGGTCTCGTCGACGACGCGGCTCATGACGGCGATCGAGAGCTTCGCGTCGAGCGCGGCGCCCGTGCTCCCCGTCGTCGACAACGGCGCGCTCGTCGGGATGCTCGACCGCGACACCGTCGCGAGCTACATCCGGATGCGGGAGACGCTCGGGATCCGCTGATGCTCGACTTCGGCGTGCCCTGGTGGGAGCTCATCGTTCGCGCCGTCGTCGTCTATGTCGTGTTCTTCGCCGCGCTGCGGATCCTCGGCAAGCGGCAGCTCGGGCAGCTCGCGATCCACGACCTCGTCTTCCTGCTCCTGGTCTCGAACGCCGTGCAGCCCGCGGTCACCGGGCCGGACGCGTCGCTCGTCGGCGGGATCGTCATCGTCGCGACGCTCGGCATCCTGAACCTCATCGTCGGCCGTCTCGAGATGCTCAGCTTCTTCCACCGGCTCCTGCTTCCGTCGCCGACCGTCGTCATCCAGCACGGGAAGTACCTCGAGGACGCCCTGCGGCGTGAGCAGGTCGAGCGCGACCTCGTCGACGCGTCCATCCGCGAGCACGGCCTCGAGAACGTGAACGACGTCGAGTTCGGCGTCCTGGAGGTCGACGGCACGATCAGCATCGTTCCCAGCGGGGGGAGGACCTTCCGCACGCGCCACCGCGTGCGCGCCATCAAGCGGTAGTCAGCGCGGCGCCGACCGCGCCGAGGTGCGCGGAGCCTTAGCGGACGTCCACCTCACCGACCATCCCGTCTCCGACGTGGGGCGTGCAGAAATAGGGGTACGTCCCCGGCTTCGTGAAGGTGTGCGAGAAGGAGTCGCCCGGTCCGAGCCGGTTCGACCCGAACGAGCCGTCCTTGGCCTGTACGTCGTGGTCTTCCTCCCCCACGTTCTCCCACACCACCGTCGTGCCCGCAGCCACCGTGATGGTCTTCGGCGTGAAGAAGTCCTCGGCCATCTCGACCGTGACCCGCGCGGAGGTGGGCGTCGGCCGGGCGGAGCTCGTCGCCGACGCCGCGATGGTCGCGGGGGGCACCGTCGCCGTCGCGCTCGGCGGGGCCGCGGGCGGGGTGCTCGGCGCGGCGACGGCCGGCGCGCACGCGACGGCCAGGACGGCGGCGAGCGCGACGGAACACCGGATCCCGAGGACCGCGCGCGATGCCCGCGCGTGCCGCCGCAAGACACGCATGTACCGCGTGGTATAGCGGACAGGCGACCACCTCATCGGTACCACCGCGTCTCAGCTGTAGAGGTCGACCAACATCGCGATCACGCCGGCTATCGCGCCGGCGGCGACGACGAGCGCGGCGCGCTCGCGCCTCGCGGTGAGGGCGCCCAGCGCGAGCGTCGCGAGCGTGAAGATCACGACACCGCTCCCGATGTCCTCGCCGCTGAGTCCGCGCAGCATCGGGTTGTCCACGTCGAGGTTCGCCGCGTTGCTGAGGGACAGGTACGCGTGCCACCCGGCATAGCCGGCGAACGTGAGCACGGCGACGACGAGCGAGCGCTGCGGTGGGCGCGACCACGGCCAGGCGAAGAGGGCGACGGCGGCGACGATGGCCGCCAGCGCGGCGGGACCGAGCGAGGTCTCTCCCATTCGCGGACCTAGCGGACCCGGAAGAGGACGAGCCCGGCGACGGCGGACGCGCCCACGAGGAGCGGCTCGGACACCTTGAAGCGCCACAGGACGACGAAGGCCACCGCGAAGATGGCGAGCGTCGGCACGTCGACGAGCACCTGCGTCGCGATGACGGCGGCCGCGCCGACGATGGCGCCGGCCGCCGCCGAGGTCGCGCCCTTCGTGAAGCCTTGGACGGCCGGGTGCTTCCGGTAGCGGATGATCCACGGCGCGAACAGAACGACCATCAGGAACGGCGGCAGGAAGACGCCGATCGCGGCGACGGTCGCGCCGGCGAAGCCGGCGACGAGATAGCCGACGAATACCGCGGTGATGACGACGGGACCCGGCGTGATCATGCCCATCGCGACCGCGTCGAGGAACTGCCGCTCGGTGAGCCAGCCGAAGTCGTGGACGACGCCCTGCTGGAGGAAGGGGACGATCGCCAGGCCGGAGCCGAAGGTGAATGCGCCCGCCTTGAAGAAGAAGAGCCCGAGCTGCGCGAGGACGTTCGGGTCGACGGCGCCGACGGCGGGGACGAGCGCGAGGGGAACGACGAGCGGCGCGGAAGCCGCGCGCCTCATCCACGTCGCCGGTGCGTAGAGGACCACCCCGAGGAGACCCGCGGCGACGAACAGGACCGCCACCTCGCTGCGCAGCGCGAACGTGATGAGGGCAACGACCGCGAAGATCGCCCAGAGGCGGCGGTCGCTCTTCACCGTGACGCCAAGGAGCTTCCATGCGCCGCGGAGGATGAGGGCGATGACGGTGGGGCCGATGCCGTAAAAGAGGGCTTGGATGACCGTCGTTCCGGAGAAGGCGGCGTAGACCGCGGCGACGGCGCTGACGATGACGAACGGCGGAAGGATGAACGGCACCGACGCGGCGACGGCGCCCCAGAACCCGCGCCGCACGTAGCCGAGCCACATCGCGAGCTGCGCCGCGAGGGGGCCGGGCAGCGTCTGCGACACGGCCAGGCCCTCGAGGTACTCCTCCTGGCTGACCCAGTGCCGCCCCTCGACGAGGTCGCGCTGCATGTAGCCCGCGAGGGCGATCGGACCCCCGAACCCGAGCGTGCCGAGCCGCAGGAAGTAGCGGGCAAGGTCGCCCAGCCCGACCGGACGGTCGGCGTTCGATGCATCCATCCCCGCATGGAGCCTAGCGGGAGACCGCGAGCCTACGGAGGGTGAAGAGGGACGCCGCGACGAGCACGAGACCGATGACGATCCATTCCGGCTTGCCGTACATGAGCGCGCTGGGCAGCACTCGCAGACCCTGGAGGGCGAAAACAGCGCCGGCGATCAGCGCGACCACCGCGATCAGGGCGGTCGCCCGCCGCGCCACTACCCGTGCCTCACACCGAGCGTACGCACGCGGGCACGTCGCGGTTCACGCCGGGCCGGCGGCTCCGCCGGGCGCTCGCGAGCGGGGTGCGGAGGATCAGGGCGAGGTCGGTGCGGAGATCCCACGGCCGCCCGAGGTACTCGAGGTCCATCCGCACCCATTCCTCGAACGAGATGCCGCTCCGGAGCCGGCTCTCGACCTGCCAGATGCAGGTGATCCCGGGGCGCCCGCCGAGGCGCCCGCGGGCGATGGCGTCGTACCGGAGCACCTCCTCCGGGAGCGGCGGACGGGGGCCGACGAGGCTCATCTCGCCCCGGATCACGTTCCAGAGCTGCGGCAGCTCGTCGACGTCGAGGCGGCGCAGCACGCGTCCGACACGCGTGACGCGCGGGTCGTCGCGGAGCTTGAAGACGGGGAACGGCGCCTCGTTCCGCCGCAGCAGGGCGTCGCGCCTCTTCTCGGCGTCCCCGGCCATCGTCCGCAGCTTCCACATGCGGAAGGGCCGCCCGCCCGAGCCGAGGCGCGTCTGGGGAAAGAGCGGCGGCCAGCCGGAGTCGAGGACGACCGCCAGCGCGAGCGCGAGCAGAAGCGGCGCGAGCAGGACGAGGCCGGCGAGCGCGCCGAGCACGTCCAGGCAGCGCTTCCCGAGCGGGAAGGCGGGCGCCTGCTCGCGAGCTGATCCCGGCGCGGTGGCGGTCCGTATCACGTTCAGATCCCATGAGCAGTTCGATCGGGCGCCTCGATCGGATCGCCCTCACCCACGACTACCTCGATCAGTACGGGGGTGCGGAGCGGACGCTGGCGCGTATCTGCGAGCTGTTCCCGAGCGCGCCCGTCCACACGTCCGTCTACGACCGGCAGGTCATGCGGCGCCTCGGCTTCGCCGAGCCGGCCCAGCCGATCCTCGTCAGCTTCATGCAGTCGCTGCCGCTGCGGGGGCGCGTCCCCCGCTACTACTTCACCGCGCTCTACCCGGCGGCCTTCCGGAGCTTCGACCTGAGCTCGTTCGACGTCGTCCTCTCGTCGGCGACCTTCGCGGCGAAGGCGCTCAGCCTGCGCGAGGACACCGTCCACGTTTGCTACTGCTACACGCCGCCGCGCTTCCTGTGGGGGTTCGACAGCGACACGGCGGCCCGCGGACTGCCGCCGCACGAGCGCCCGCTCGCGGCGCTCGCGCGCATCGTCCTGCGGCGGATCGATCGGCGGTCGGCGCGTCGCGTCGACGTGTTCCTCGCGAGCTCCGGGGTCGTCGCCGAGCGGATCCGCCGGGTCTACGGGCGCGACGCGCGGGTCGTTCACCCGCCGGTCGAGACCGAGCGGTTCGCGCGCCGCGACCGGCGCGACGACGGCTTCCTCCTCGCGGTCTCCCGGCTCAACGCGTACAAGCGTCTCGACGACGTCGTCCTCGCGTGCACCCGCGAGCGCGTCCCGCTCGTCGTCGTCGGGACCGGACACTGGGAGACACATCTTCGGCGGATCGCCGGTCCCACCGTGCGCTTCATGGGCCCGCTCCCGGACCCGGACGTCGAGTCGCTCCTGTCGTCCTGCTCCGCCTTCGTCCTCCCGGGCGAGGAGGACTTCGGCATCGCCGCGGTCGAGGCCATGGCCGCCGGCGCGCCGGTGATCGCGCTCCGCCGGGGCGGCGCGGTCGAGACCGTCGTCGACGGCGTGACCGGCGTCCTGTACGACGATCCGTCACCCGAGGGCTTCGCCGCTGCGCTCGCGCGCCTTCGCGCTCAGCGGCTCGACCCCCAGGCGTCGCGAGCGCGTGCCGCCCTCTTCCATCGCGCGCGCTTCTCCGAGCGCCTTGCGGATGCCGTCGTCGCCGCGGCCGAGCGCGGCCGGTCACGACCGAACTGATGCGCCGCGCCCTCGCCGACGCCGTCGTGCGCACGGTGCTCTACGCCGACGTCTTCGACTACCCGCTCGAGACGAGCGAGATCCAGCGCTACCTGATCGGCGAGAGCGCCAGCCTTGCCCAGGTCGAGGACGTCCTCGCCCGCGACCTCCCCGCGGCGCTCGAGGTCAGTGGCCGGCACGTCCACCTGCGCGGACGCGGCGCGATCGTCGGGATCCGCGCTCGACGGACCGCGGCCTCCGCGCGGCTGTGGGCGCGTGCCCGCCGGTACGCGCGCCTCGCCGCGCGCCTCCCGCTGGTCCGCGGGGTCGCGATCTCGGGCGCGCTGGCGATGCGCAACGCCGAGGCCGACGGCGACGTCGACCTTTTCGTCCTCGCGCAGCCCGGCCGGGTGTGGACGTGCCGCCTGCTGCTCGTGGTCCTCGTGCGGCTGGCGGAGGCCCGCGGCGTGTGCCTGTGCCCGAACTTCATCCTCAGCGCCGACCGCCTCGCGCTCGCGCGGCGCGACCTGTTCACGGCGCATGAGATCGTGCAGATGGTGCCGGTCGAGCTCACGCCGGCGCTCGACGACTTCCTCCACGCGAACGAGTGGACGCGTGCGTTCCTCCCGAATGCCTCGCCGCCGATCGGCGCGGCCCGCCGCGTTGATCCGCCCGTGTCGCACGTCGCCACGGCCGCGCTCTCGTCGCGGCTCTTCGCGCCCCTCGAGCGCTGGGAGAGGGAACGCAAGATCCGGCGGCTCGAGGACCGCCACCGGCGCGAAGGCGGCAGCGTGAGCTTCACCGAGCACGAGTGCCGCGGACACTTCGGCGCGCACGACGTGCGCGTCCCGGCGCTTGTGGCGGCGCGCGTGGCCGAGATCGAGACGGCGACCGCCTGATGCGCGTCCTCTTCGGCGAGTCCTACTACCTTCGTTTCGACCCGAAGCTGTGGGAGGCGATGCAGCCCTACCCGCCGCTCGGGACGCTGTACGCCGCGAGCTTCGTCCGCGAGCGGGGGCACGACGTCGCGCTCTTCGACGCCATGCTCGCCGACGGCACCCGCGAGTGGTCGAGCGCCGTCGCGTCCGCGGCGCCCGACGTCGCCGTCATCTACGAGGACAGCTTCAACTACCTCACCAAGATGTGCCTGCTGCGGATGCGCGACGCGGCGCTCGAGATGGCCGCCGCCGCCCGCTCGCGCGGCTGCGTCGTCGTCGTCGCGGGCTCCGACGCGACGGACGACCCCGAGCTGTACCTGCGCGGCGGCGTGGACTACGCGCTCAGCGGGGAAGGAGAGGTCACCCTCGCCGAGCTCCTGGGTCGGATCTCCGCCGGGGCGGCGGTCGGCGACGTGCCGGGCCTCGCGTTCCTCGGCGCGGACGGCCGCATCGTTCGCACCGGTCACCGTCCGGAGATGCGCGACCTCGACGCGCTGCCCCGTCCGGCGTGGGACCTCGTCGACGTCGATCGCTACCGGCGGATCTGGCGGACGCGCCACGGCTACTTCTCGATGGCGCTCGCGACGTCGCGTGGCTGCCCCTACCACTGCAACTGGTGCGCGAAGCCGATCTGGGGGCAGCGGTACAACGTCCGCAGCCCCGAGAGCGTCGCCCAGGAGGTCGCGTGGCTGCGCGCGACGTACGCGCCCGACCACCTCACGTTCGTCGACGACATCCTCGGCCTGCGGCCGGGATGGATCGAGCGCTACGCCGAGCTCGTGGAGGCGTCGGACGCGCGTACGCCGTTCAAGAGCCTGTGCCGGGCGGATCTGCTCGTGCGCGGCGACACGGTCGGAGCGCTCCGGCGCGCCGGCGCGCGCAGCGTGTGGATCGGCGCCGAGTCGGGCTCGCAGAAGATCCTCGACGCGATGGACAAGGGCACGCGGGTCGATCAGAACGTCGAGGCCGCGCGCCGGCTGCGGGCCGCCGGGATCTCCGTCGGGTTCTTCCTCCAGTTCGGCTATCCGGGCGAGACGCGGCGCGACATCGACGCGACGCTGCGCATGGTGCGCGCGGCGGAGCCGGATGACATCGGCATCTCGGTGTCGTACCCGCTGCCGGGCACGCGATTCCACGACGCCGTCCGCACCCAGCTGGGCCTGAAGCGCAACTGGGTCGACTCCGCGGACCTGGCGATGATGTACCGCGGTCCCTTCAGCACGGCCTTCTATCGGCAGCTCCACACGGTCGTGCACACCGAGTTCCGCCTGCGCAAGGCGCTCGCGGCGCTGCGGCGGCGCCCGGGTCCGCGCCTCGCGGCGCGCGTCGCGATCGGCGCCGTCTCGCTGCCGCTCGCTCGTCTTCACCTCGAGATCCTCGCCCGCCTACCGCATCGCGGCATCTCCGCTCTGCCCCAGCTCATGAGCGCGGATGCGGCTGCCAGCCCATCGGTGGCCGATCCGCCGTCGCGCGTTACGTCGCCGCGAGCGACGCGATGATCGCCTCCAGGACCATCCGCATCCTGCCGTGGAGATCCGCTATGTCGGCGGGCGCGATCCAGCCCTCGTCGCCGTAGCGGTCGCCGACGACGAGGACCGACGCCGCGCGCGCGCCGCGGACGCGGGCCGCGGCGAACAGCCCCGCGCTCTCCATGTCCACGGTGAGCACGCCCTCGCTCCCCAGGGCCTCGATCTCGAGGCGCGTCTCGCGGTACGCCGCGTCGGTGCTCCACGTCGCCCCCACGTAGCTGGCCACGCCGCGCGCGCCGAGGCCCCGCGACAGCAGGGCCACGAGATCGTCCGCCGCGCGGACGTCGCGCGCCGGAGCGAGGTAGTGGTGCGACGTCCCCTCGTCCCGGATCGCGCGGTCGCACACCACGACGCTCCCCGGCGGGAGCTCCGTGGACAGCCCGCCCGCGAGCGAGAGCGCGACGATCCGCTCGGTCCCCCAGGCGATGAGCTCCTCGGCGAGGTTCACGATCGCGGGGCCTCCGATCCCCACGTTGCCGATCACGCCGACACGCCGCGGCGAACGTCGCACGACGTACAGATCCCCGGCGAAGCCGCGGACGCGCGACAGCCGGTGCCGCCACGACAGCCGTCGCATGACGCCGCTGTAGAGCGAGACGACGGCGTCGCTCGTCGGCGCGACGCCGCGGAGCGCGCCGTGCGCGCGGCGGAACTCGACCATGCGCTGCGGCGAGAGGACGCCCGGACGTCCGATCTTCTCGGGGAACAGCGGCACGCTCACCGCGGATACCCGGCCTGGCGCGCGCGCGCGAGGGGGCGCGCGAGGCGCCAGGGCGCCGAGAGCGCGATCGCCTGGACGCACTCGGCGGCGAGGACGGCCCAGCACGCGCCGACGACGCCGCTCGAGCGGACCGCGACGGATCCGAGCACCGCGAGCGCGACGACGGCGAGCATGAGCGCCCGCGTGACCTCGCTCTCGCGGCCCTCGGCGAGGAGCTCGAGCGAGCGATGCGAGCTGACGGTGTAGGGCACGAGGACCCACGCGAGGATCCGCAGCGCCGCGGCCGCGGGGAGGAACGCCGGACCGAAGAGGACCGCGACGAGCGGGTCGGCGGCGACGCTGAGCACGGCCGCGGCCGCGAGGGCGAGGAGGACCAGGGCGGGGAGCGAGCGCGGCACGGTGCTCCGTGCGGAGCGCTCGCGCGCGCGGTCTTCGGCGAACGCGGGATAGAGCGCGCTCCAGGCCGCGACGTGCACGGTCTTCGCCGCCTCGACGCCGCGCAGAGCCGCGGAGAAGACGCCCGTGGCCGCCGGGCCCGCGATGGTGGAGACGACGAGCACCGGAGCGCGCTGGTACAGCATCCCGAGCGCCCCCAGGACCGCGATGGGCGCGCTCCGCGCGAGGAGCGCGCGCAGGCGCGGGCGTGGATCGCGCGCCAGCGGCCCGAGGGCGACGCCGCTCAGCCGGCACGCGGCCACGGCGGCGAATGCCGCGAAGCACTGCGTCGCGACGAGGACCGCGGCCACGTCGAGGACCGTGCCGGCCGGACGGACGAACAGCGCTGCCGCCACCACCTGGGCGGAGGCGACCGCGAGGTTGAGGGCGGCGTAGGCGCGCATCCGCGCTCCGCCGCGGAGCATCGCCGACAGCACCGTGTACGGCGCGAGCGGGAGGAGGGTGAGGGAGCCGAGGCGGAGGGCGGCGACGGCGGTCGCGCTCTGCGCCGGCGCGAGCGGCGCGAGCAGAGCGACGAGGGCGACGATCGCGAGTGCGAGCGCGAGCTGCAGCGCGAGAGCCGGCGCCGCGAGCGCCGCGCCCCGATGCGCCGCGATCTCGCGGACCAGCAGCATGTCCGTCCCGAACGAGGTGAGGACGTTCGCGACGAAGAGGATCGAAGCCACGAAGGCGTACTCGCCGAAGCCGGCGGCGCCGAGACGGCGCGCGACCACGATGCTGAAGAGCGCGAGCGCGGCCTGCGTACCGATCCGCGCCACGACGAGCCATGCGGTGCTCCGAGCGAGCGCCGGCCGATGTCGCGGCTCCATCAGCCGGCGATCCGCGGCTCGTAGCGCAGCGAGACGATGAAGAAGTCGCCCCACCCGCGCCAGGGCGGGACGTGCGCGAGACGGTCGTCGATCCACGCGAGGGCGCGGTAGAGGCGGGCGTGATCCGTCGCGAGCCGCTTGCTCTCCGCGGTCGGCGTGACGACGGACAGGCCCTCGATCTCGAGGACGCGGTAGTCGGCGCCGAACATCGCGACGACGGCCGACGGCGTGTGGTAGCGGACCGTGAAGTGAAGACCCTCGAGGTGCGCGCGCGTGCCGCCGGGACGCAGGCGGCGCAGGGCGACGCGGGGCTGTCCGAGGAACAGCAGCGCGAGCTCCCACAGGCATATCGGAGGCATCACGACCCAGGTCACGGTCCCGCCGGGGGCGAGGACGCCCGGCAGCTGCGCGACCACCGCGCGCAGGTCGGGCGCGCAGTTGAGGCCGCCGAGGTCGGAGAAGACCGCGTCGTACGGCGCTCCCGCGACGCGGTCGAGCTCCGTGAAGGAGCACTGCTGGAGCGACACGCGCTCGCCGGCGTCCGCGCCGAGCTTGCCGCGCAGCCGCGCGAGCATGCCGGGAGCGATGTCGGTGGCGTGCACTCGATACCCGCGCCGCGCCAGCTCCACCGCGTCCGTCCCGGTGCCGGCGGCGAGCTCGAGGATCCGAGCGCCCGCGGCCACGTGGCGCCCGAGGTGCGCGTACACCTTCGCGCGCATGCGCGACTGATGCGGATGATCCTCGGCGAAGCGGTCGTACCGCTCCGCCGTCCGCGAGAACGCCTCGGCGACGATCGCGCGCTCGTCCACAGATCCCTCCGCGCTCCTCGTTCGTACTCACTGCAGAGGAGATGGACACGCTCGGCCGCTTGGCGCCCAGGCTCGCGGTGGGCCTCGGGGTCGCGCTCGCCCTCGGCGTGGGGTTCGTACCCCTCGTCATACGCATCTACGGCTCCGGCGGATCGCTCGCCGGCGCCGCGGCGCCCGGGGCGATCGCCGCCCTCTCGCTCGCCGCGAACGTTCTCGTCGTCGGCGCCGCCGCGCTGGCGCTGCGCGCGCGGGCCAAGCGCTCCGCGGGGCGATGAGGATCTGCGCGGTCACGCCCTACCCGCCTCCCGCCTCCGGCGTCGGCGACTACGGGGAGCTCATGGCGGCGGAGCTCACGCGCCACCCCCGCGTGGACAGCATCACCGTGCTCGCCGACCGCGGCGCCGGGCTCGGTGGACAGGGCGCGGCCCGGATCGTCGACGTCCGGCGCGCGTGGTCGCGCGACGCACTCATTCCTACGGAGCTCGTGCGGCAGATCGAGCGCCTCCGTCCGGACGTCGTCTGGTTCAACTTCGGCCTCACGATGTTCGGCACGCGCCCGCTGTCGGTGCTGTCCGGCCTGTCGCTGCCCCTGCTCGTCAAGCTCCTCGGCTACCCGGTCGTCGTGACGCTCCACGAGATGCCGGCACTCGCGGATCTCGCGTCGCTCGCGATCCCTCGCCTGCGCGGCCGCGTCGCGGGCTGGGCGGCGATGCGCCTCCTGCTGTGCGCCGACGAGGTCATCGTCACGCTCGACCGCTACCGGCGGCACCTCGGCGCGCGTCATCGCGCGGGGAACGTGACCCACATCCCGCACGGCTTGTGGCGGCGGCCGGAGCCGCTCGCCGAGGCCGACGGCGCGAGCGTGCTCGTCTTCGGGACTTTCGGACCGCACAAGGATCCGCGGCTCGTCCTCGACGCCGTGCGGCGCATCCGGCGGCGCGCCCGCCGTGTCCGCCTCCTCGTCGCGGGCACCGATCATCCGCGCTTCCCGGGGTTCATGGCGCGCCTCGCGCCGCAGCTCGAGGGCGACGACGAGTGGGCGGGCTACGTGCCCGCCGGCGCCCTCCCCGCGCTCTTCGGCCGCGCGACGCTCGTCGTCGTCCCGTCGACGGCCTCGACCGGCTCGTCGGGCGTGATCCATCGCGCGGTCGGGCACGCGCGACCCGTGGTGGTGAGCGACCTTCCCGACTTCCGCGCCCTCGCCGCCGAGGAGGGCCTCGCGCTCGCGTGGGCATCGCCGGGCGACGCCGCCGCGCTGGCCGCGGCGATCGACGAGCTCCTCGAGGACCGCGCGCTGCGCGACCGCCTCGTCGCGCACAACATGCGCGCCGCGGCGCGCCTCTCGCCCGAGCGGACAGCGGAGTCGTACCTGCGCGTCTTCGCCGGCGTGCGTTCGCGGTCGACCGCGGCGCTGCCGTCCGCCGCGTCGATCCCGACCCGGGTCGAGGCGTGAGCCGCCGCGCATTCGCGGCGTGGCTCGCGCTGTGCTTCCACGGTCCGCTCGTCGTCGCCGGCCTCTACCGCTACAGCTACGACGCCGCGACGCACGAGTTCTTCGCCGATCACTACGCGCGCTCGTGGTGGGGGCTGTGGGAGCCGCGCTGGTCGGGCGGCTTCGACGTCAGCTCCTACCCGCCGCTCGTCCATCAGATCCTGGCCCTCCTCGGCATGGCGATGGGGCCCGACGCGGCGTTCGGCGCGCTGCTGCTCGCGACGCTCGTCGCGTTCCCCCTCGCGGTGCACGCCTTCGCGCGGCTCTTCGTTCCCGAGCGAGAGGCGGGGGCCGCGGCGATCGTCGGCGTCTTCCTCCCCGCGCTCTCGCTCACCGCGCACACGTTCGGGCAGCTGCCGACGCTCGTCGCGCTCACGCTCGCGCTCCTGGTCGCGGTCGAGTGGACGCGCTTCGTCGAAGGCGGGCGAGCGCTCCACCTCGCGTCCGCGGCGGTGCTCACCGGGGTGACGTTCACCGCCCACCACGCGACGCCGATCCTCTTCCTGCCGCCGGTCCTCGCCGCGTGCTTCGCGCTCGGGGCGCGCCGGGTCGACCTCGCGGCGCGCATCGGGCGGGCGTTGCTCGCGACGGGCGCGAGCTTCGCGGTGGGCGTGCTCGCCGTCGTCCCGCTCTGGCTCTGGGCGCTCGGCGCGCCGCACCAGGTACCCATCCCGCACGCCAGCCGAGCCGACCTCCTCGTCGACCTCACCGCGCAGGACCAGTTCTTCTGGGCGATGTACGGCGTGGTCCCCGCTCTCGCGGGCATCGGGGTCTGGGCGTATCGGACACGGGCCGCCGTGATCGCGGCCTGCCTCGCGACCGGGTTCGCCGTCGTCGGCCTCGGCGGAACGACGCCCATCCCGGCGCTCATCTTCGGCGCGGGCTGGCAGTGGCTGACCTACGACCGCTTCGCGCTGTGGGCCGCCGTGGCGCTCCTCCCATGCGCCGGGATCGCCGTCGATCGTCTGCTCGCCAGCCCGGGAAGGCTCGCGCGCGCGAGCGCGGCGCTCGCCCTATCCCTGCTCGCGGCGTACGCGGCGATCGACTCGGCCCTGCCCCTCCTCGGCGCGACGGCGCATCGGCACGACGTGCGCGCCGTCGCGGACTTCCTGAACGCCGGCGATCGCTCGATGTGGCGCTACCAGACGTTCGGCTTCGCGGAGTCGTCGTCCGAGCTCGGCCGCCTCACGCCGGCGGCGACCATCGACGGCTCGTACTTCACCGCGCGGCGGATCCCCGAGCTCACCCGGAGCGGCATCGGGATGCTCGACTACGCGCTGTGGTGGGAGCCGTCCGGCGCGACGCTCCGGACGGTCCTCGCGGCGGCGGACCGCTACTCGATCCGCTGGGCCTTCGTCGCCGACCCGGCATACGACGCGTTCCTCGCCCGCGCTGGGTTCCGCTACGACTCCTCTCTCGCGGGAGGCATCGAGGTGTGGGACAAGCCCGACGTGCCGCCGCTCGACCCGTCGCAGCTGCGCTTCGGTCCGCCCGACGCGCGCGGCATCGCGTGGGGCGCGGTCCCGCTCCTCCTTTGCCTTGTCGCGTCGGGCCTCGGCCTCGCGCGCGTTCGGCGCCGCCGCGTCGCGTCGCTCGCGTACGGGGTCGCCGTGGCCGCCCTCGCGCTCGTCCCCGTCGCCGTCGCGGTCGGCCGCTGGATCCCCCTGTACGTGGCGCGCGGCGACGGGATATGGCTCCAGTACCGCTCGCTCTCGCTCTATCCCGTCGACCTCGTCGTGCTCGTCGTCGTGGCGTCGTGGGCGACGGCGCGCGGCTTCGGCTGGAGCGGAGGGCTGACGATCGGGCGCGGCGCCGTCGCCCTCGGCTTCGTGGCGCTCGCCCTCGCCGCCGCGGCGAGCGCCGTGACCGCGGTCGACCCCGTCCTGGCCCTCGGTCTCGCGCTCGAGCTCGCGCTCCTCGCCGTGTTCGTCGTCGCGGCGATGGACGTGGCGTCCACTCGCCCGCGCGGGCTGCTCGTCCCGCTCGCTCTCGTCGTGGCCGGCGAGGCCGCGCTCGCGCTGTGGCAGGCCGCGACGGGATCGACCGCGCCGGCTGGAGCGCTGTTCAACGGCTGGCCCCGCGAGTTCACGGCGCCGGACGTCGCCGCGTCCGTCGCGGCGCTGCCCGGGGTCGATCGCTGGCTGCGCTCCTACGGGTCGTTCCCGCACCCGAACAGCCTCGGCGCGTTCCTGGCGATAGCGCTCGCGCTCGTCCTCGCCTCGCCGTCGTCGCTCTCATCGCGCTGGCGTCACGTCGCCCTCGCCGCGGGCGGCGCCGCACTCACGCTCACGCTCTCGCGCAGCGCCTGGATGGCGCTCGCGATCGCCGTCGTCGTGTGGCTCGTCGCGACGGGACGGCTGCGTCCGCTCATCGCGCGCCGCGCGCCCGCGACGACCTTCCTCGTCGCGCTCCTCCTGGTGGGCGGCGCGTCGACCGCCGCCGCGCGCTTCGGGCGTCTGGACGCGTCCATCGAACGAGGTTCGCTCGATGAGCGCGCCGCCGAGAACGCCGCGGCGCTCACGCTCGCGGCCACGCGCCCGCCGGTGGGCGCGGGCAGCGTCGTCGTCGCCGAGCAGAGCGTGGCCCGCCTCGGCGAGCCGCCGCACGACGTGCTCCTGATCGCCGCCGCGGAGATGGGGGTCCCCGGGGTGGCGGCGTGGGCCGCGCTGTTCGGGGCGCTGCTCTGGTCCGCGTGGCGGCGGCGCCGGGACGGGGCGGCGCGGGTCGGGCCGCTCGTCGCGGCGGCCGTCCTGGTCCCGCTGCTCTTGCTCGACCACTTCCTATGGACACAGCCGAACGGTCGCGCCCTGCTGGCGCTGCTGCTCGCCCTCGCCTGACTGATCCGCGACCGGTCGTCGCGCGTACCAACGGCGAAGCACTCACTGGAGGGCGATGACCATGGCACAGCGGGTAGTGGCCGCCGTCTTCGCGGTCGTCGGCTTGTATCTGGACCTGTGGCACAGCGCCCCGCTTCCCTTCAACCACTTCCAGGTCTTCGGCCGCGGATTCGGCGCGCAGCACTCCGTCCACTCGGCCATCGGGCTCATCCTCATCGTCGCCGCGTACTGGCTGTGGACGCGCGCCCGCGCGACGTCGGACGCGGCGGACGACGTATCGGACAGGCTCGACCGGGTGTCGTGACCGACCGCGGCCTCCGTGCCCTCGGGACCGCTCTCGCGCTCGTCGCGGCGGCGGTCCACCTCGCTCTGTTCACGAGCGATCTCGTGCCCGGCGAGACCACGACCGTTCCCGCCTTCGCCGCCATGGGGCTCGGCCTCGTCGGCTGCGCCGTCGTGCTGGCTCTCGGCCGGCGCGACCTCTACGAGCCCGTGCCGATCTACGCCGGCGTCCTCGTCCTCGCGTGGGCCTGGACGCGTACGCAGTACCCCGTCGAGGTATTCGGCATCGTCGCGGATTCGGCGGAGCTCGCGCTCATCGCGGTGACCATCGTCCTCATCCGTCGCGCGGACGCGCGGCGGACCGTCGGACGGGGCCGCGGGAAGGCCGCCTAGGCCTTCCGCCCGCTGGCGTGGCCCGATTCGCCGCTCTCGCCGGCGAGCAGCTCGACGGCGTGGGGGAGCGCCGGCAGCAGCACGTCGAGCGACTCGCGCACCGCGCGCGGCGACCCCGGCAGGTTCACGACGAGCGTCGAGCCGGCGGCGCCGGCGATGCCGCGCGAGAGCATCCCATGCGGCGTCTTCGCCAGCGACGCCGCGCGCAGCGCCTCGGCGATCCCCGGGATCTCGCGGTCGATGACGCGCCGCGTCGCCTCGGGCGTGACGTCGTTCGGCGAAAGCCCCGTCCCGCCCGTCGTGAGGACGACGTTCGCGCCCGCGACGATGGCCTCGCGGATCGCGAGCGCGATCTTGCCCGTGTCGTCGGCGACGAGCGCGCTCGAGACGACCTCGATCCCGGCGCGCTCGAGCGCCTCGCGCATCGCGGGACCGCTCTCGTCCGGACGCTGCCCGCGCGCGCCTTTCGTGCTCGCGGTGATGACGGCGGCGCGGACCGGGGTCGTCACTCGAGGCGGATGTGGCCGCTCTTGCCGCCGCTCTTCTCCACCAGCCGCACCTCGGTGAGGCGCGCGCCGCGCTCGACGGCCTTGAGCATGTCGTAGAGGGTGAGGCCCGCCACGGTCACCGCCGTGAGCGCCTCCATCTCGACGCCCGTCTGCGCCGTCGTCGCCGCGGTCGCCTCGATGGCGATGCCGGTGTCCTCGAGGGTGAGGTCGACGGTGACGTGCGAGAGCGGGAGCGGATGGCAGAGCGGGATGAGCTCGCTCGTCTTCTTCGCGGCCATGATCCCCGCGATCTGCGCCGCGGCCAGGACGTCGCCCTTCTCCGCGCGGCCCCCGCGCACGAGGTCGATCGTCTTCTTCGAGACGATCAGGTAGCCGCGGGCGCGGGCGCGCCGCTCCGTCGCGCGCTTCCCGCCGACGTCGACCATGCGCGCGCGGCCGCGCGCGTCGACGTGCGTCAGCTTCTTCGCCGGCACTGACTAGTGGTCCTCGGGCAGGTCGGTGAGGATCACGTCCACGCTCTCGCCCGCCGCGATCGTGCTCGGCCCCGGCGGCGCGTCGATGAGGCAGTTCGCGAGCGACATCGAGCGCAGGATGCCCGATCCCTGGGGACCGGTGAGCCGCACGGTGCCCGCGACGGCGTCGTAGATGGCGCGCGCGAAGAACCGCAGGAAGCCCGGCTTGTCCAGCTCGTCCAGGAGCTTGGCGCGGGCGCGCGGGCGGTGGAGCTTCCGCCGGCCGGACATCGCGAGGAGCGCCGGGCGCACGAACAGCTCGAACGTGAGGAGCGCCGACACCGGATTGCCCGGAAGGCCGAAGAGCGGCACGACGCGGTCGCCGCCGCGCAGCTGCGCGAACGCGAGCGGGCGCCCGGGCCGGATGGCGATGGCCCACACGTCGAGCGTCCCGAGCTCGCTGACGATCGGCTTCACCCAGTCGTGGTCGCCGACGGAGACGCCGCCGCTCGTCACGATCGCGTCGGCGGACATCGCGTCGCGCAGCGCCGACCGCAGCGCGTCGGGCGTGTCGCGGACGAGCGGACGGAGCCACGGCTCGCACGCGGCGGCGAGGACGGCGGAGCCGACGGAGTAGCGGTTGGCGTCGCGGATCTTGCCCGGGCCGGGCGTCTCGGTGATCTCGACGATCTCGTCGCCGGTCGACAGCACCGCGACGCGCGGCCGCGCGACGACGCGCGGGCGCGACACGCCGAGCGACGCGAGGAGCCCGATCTCGGCGGGCCGCAGGACGTCGCCGGCGCGCAGGATCGTCGTGCCGCGCGCGAGGTCTTCCCCGGCCTGGCGGACCGAGAGGCCGCGCGGCGTCGCGGCCGTGACGGTGACGACGTCGTCGGCGTTGTCCGTGTCCTCCACGCGGACGACGGTGTCCGCTCCGTCGGGCATGGGCGCGCCGGTCATGATCCTCATGGCCTCGCCGCGTCCGACGGCGCGCTCGGGCATGCCGCCCGCGGCCACCGCGCCGACGACGCGCAGGCGCGCCGGCGCGGTCGCGACGTCCTCGCCGCGGACGGCGTAGCCGTCCATCGCGGAGTTGCGGAAGGGCGGGATGTCGCGGTCGGCGACGACCTCGGCCGCCAGCGTGCGACCGAGGGCCTCGAGGAGCGCGACCTCGCGCGCCGGCAGCGGCCGCACGCCGGCGAGGATCCTCTCGAGCGCCTCGTCGACGGTGAGGAGCTTGTCCGCCGCCTTCGCCGAGCTGGGGCTGACCGTCACCGGACCATCCCCTCCGCGTGCGCGGCATCGGCCACCGCCTTGGCGATCTGCGGCACGACGTTCGGGTCGAAGGCCGAAGGGAGGATGTACTCCGCGGAGCGGTGATCGGCCGGCACGACCGCGGCCAGGGCTTCGGCCGCCGCGAGCTCCATACCGTCGCTCACCCCGCGCGCGCCCGCGTCGAGCAGCCCGCGGAAGAAGCCGGGGAAGGCGAGCACGTTGTTCACCTGATTGGGGTGGTCGCTGCGGCCGGTCGCGACGATGTCGGCCTCCGGCTCGACGAGGAACGGGTCGATCTCGGGGATCGGATTCGCCAGGGCGAACACGATGCGCGGCCGCGCCATCGTCCGTACCGCCTCGAGCGAGAGCAGGCCCGGGCCGGAGACGCCGATGAACGCGTGCGCGCCGGCGATCGCGTCGGCGAGGGAGCCGTCGCGCGGCGTCCCGAGCTCCTGCACGAGCATCTTCTTCTCGCCTGTCAGGTCCTCGCGCTTCGGTCCGACGATCCCCCGCCGGTCGCACACGACGACCGACGCGATGCCCGTGCGGTGGAGCAGGCGCGCCGTCCCGATGCCGGCGGCGCCCGCGCCGAGGATGACCACCTTCATCTCCTCGAGGGCCAAGCCGACGACGGCCGCCGCGTTGCGCAGCGCGGCGTGCACGACGATCGCGGTGCCGTGCTGGTCGTCGTGGAACACGGGGATGTCCAGACGCTTCCGCAGCCGGCGCTCGACCTCGAAGCAGGTCGGTGCGGCGATGTCCTCGAGGTTGATGCCGCCGAACGTCGGCGCGATGCGCGCGACGGTGTCGACGATCTCGTCGGCGGCGCGCGCCTCGATGACGAGCGGGAACGCCGAGATGCCGGCGAGGTCGCGGAAGAGAAGGGACTTCCCCTCCATCACCGGCAGCGCGCCGAGCGGGCCGATGTCGCCGAGGCCGAGGACGGCCGAGCCGTTGGAGACGATCGCGACGCAGTTGCCGCGCATCGTGAGCGTCCACGCTTTCGTCGGGTCCGCGGCGATCGCGGACGAGACGCGCGCGACCGCGGGCGTGTACACGAGCGAGAGATCCTCTTTGGTGCGCACGCTGATGCGCCCGCGCATCTCGACCTTGCCGCCCTCGTGGAGGCGGAACGCCGCGTCCGAGACGCCGAGGACGTCGACGCCGTCGAGCCCTTGGAGCGCGCTCGCCAGACGCGCCGCGCTCTGCTCGTCGGGCATGTCCACGGTGACCTCGCGGACCATGACGGTCGGCGTCGACTCCACGAGATCGATGACGCCGAGGCTGCCGCCCTGCTCGCCGATCACGCGCGCGACGTCGGCGAAGCGCCCCGGGCGGTTCTCGACGCCGAGCCGCAGGACGACGCGGTACGCGGACGTCAGGACGGGGCCGGGGCGGATGGCCACAGGTAGGCCGAGTCTATTCAGGCCGATCGCACGATGCGGATCGCGCTCGGCGGGAGCGTCACCGCGACGCGCGCGCCCGCCGCGAGGCCGAGGTCACGCGCGACACGCGGCAGCGTGACCGCCGTGATCGGCAGGGGCCCGCCGATCTCCACGCGCGTGACGTCGCCCTGCGCGTGCACCGCGTCGACGATCGCCTCGAACGAGTTCTCCGCCCGCGCGGCCGCCGCCGATGCGAGCTCGACCTCGCTGGGGCGGTAGCAGGCGACGGCGGGTCCTTCCACGCCTGCGGGCGCGCGGAGCGTACGCTCGGGCGGACCGACGACAGCGCAGCCGTCCTCGACGCGCACGGCGCCGAGCGAGCGCAGACCCAGGAAGCGCGCGACGGGGAGCTCGACCGGACGATCGAGGACCTCCGCGGCGGGTCCGATCTGGCGGATGCGTCCGTCCATGAGGACGGCGACGTCGTCGCCGATGAGGCTCGCCTCCGACTGGTCGTGGGTGACGTAGACGGCGGGGATGCCGAGGCCGTGCAGGAGATCGCGCAATCCCGAGCGCAGCTCGTCGCGCGTGGGAGCGTCGAGCGCGCTCAGCGGCTCGTCGAGCAGGAGCAGCTGGGGACCGATCGCCAGCGCGCGGGCGACCGCGACGCGCTGGCGCTCGCCGCCCGAAAGGGTGCCGGGCTTGCGGCCGGCGAGGTGCGCGATCCCGACGCGCTCGAGCGTCGCGCGCGCGGCCAGCGGGTCGTCGCGCCCCGCCGCGCGCGGGCCGAAGCGGACGTTCTCCTCCACCGTGAGGTGGGGGAAGAGGGCGTAGTGCTGGAAGACGACGCCGATGCGCCGCTCCTCCGGAGGACGGCCGGCGATGGGACGCGCGGCGAGGGAGATCGTGCCCGCCATGGGGCGCCGGAAGCCGGCGATGGTCTCGAGCATCACGGTCTTTCCCGCGCCGGATGGACCGAGGACGATGAGGACGCGGCCCGGCGGGACGGTCACGTCCACGTCGCGCAAGCGGAATGCGCCCGCGTGGGCGTGCAGGCCGCGGATCTCGAGACCGCCCTCGCCGGACACGTGCTAGCGAGCGAAGCGGCCGCTCGCGGCGACGCGAACGACGACGAACGTCGAGAGGGCGACGAGCAGGAGAAGGAGCGCGGCCGCGGCGCTGCGGTCGAGGCCGTTCTGGAGGTACTCCTCGTACACCTTCACCGGAGCGGTCATGGGGAAGTAGGCGAGGATGACGACGGCGCCGAATTCGCTGATCGACCGCGCGTACGCGAGGACCGCGCCGGTGACGATCCCTCGCGCGGCGAGGGGAAGGGTGACCCGCCGGAACGCGTGCCACGGCGTCGCGCCGAGGCTGCGCGCGGCGTGGTCGAGCTGCGGATCGAGCGATTCGATCGCGTCGCGGACGCTGTTGACCGCGAAGGGCACGCTCACGAACAGCATCGCCGCCACGATGCCCCACTCGGTCCCGTAGAAGGCGATGCCGAAGGGCTCGAGGGGAGCGCCGAGCCACCCGTTGCGCCCGAAGACGAAGAGCAGCGCGATCCCGGCGACGGTGTGCGGCACGGCGAGGGGGAGGTCGACCGCCGCCTGGAGGATGGCGCGGCCGCGGACGATGCGCCGCGCGAGCACGTATGCGAGCGGCACGCCGAAGACCACCGCGAGGAGCGCCGAGATGACGGCGTCCTTGAGGGTGAGCGCGATGGACGCGAGGACGTCGGGCTGCGCCGCTTCGGCGGCCAGCGCCGCCGGGGTCGTCGCGACGCCGAGCCGGAGCAGCGGCACGAGGATGAACGCGAGCAACAGCCCCGCGAGCGTCCAGGTGACGACGGGGAAGGGGCCGCGGCCCCAGCTCAGGGCCACTGCTTCACGAGCGAACGCAGCTGGTCGGGGGTCTTGTCGAGCGGCTGGGCGATCGCGGGCGAGATGACGTTGAAGCCGGCCTTCGACATCGCGCCCTGGCCGTCGGCACCGAGCGCGAACTGCATCCAGCGCAGGGCCCACGCGCGCTGCGGGGCGTCGTCCGGCACGCTGAGCGCGTAGACGATCGGCTGCCCCACGAGGTCGCCGTTGGCGGTGTGCACGGTCACCGTCTTGTACGCCGCGGCCTTGGCCGCGTCGGAGAGGTCGATGTCCGACGGTAGGTCGAGGAACTTGAAGCCGTGCTGCTTCGCGTCCGAGCGGTAGATGGCGAGGTAGTCGATCTCGCCCGCCTGGAGCGCGCCGATGAGCTCGGTCTCGGTGTCGCGCATGTAGGTCTTGGGCGCGTTGCTGAGGATGGCGTCGCTGAGGCCCGGCTGGTGGTAGTAGCTCTCGGCCAGCTTCAGCATCTGGAGCGTCGCGTAGCCGGACGGGTCGGTGTCCGGGTTCGACCGTCCGACGCGCACTCCCGGCTGGCTGAGGACCGTGTACCAGTTCTGCGGCGTGATCCCCGACGCGCCCTTGCTCTTGTCCGTGTAGACGAAGGTGATCGCGTTGGAGACGAAGCCGACGTACCAGTCGGTGTACTTCTTCGATCCGTCGATGAGGTACTTGGGGATGACGGTGTAGCCGGCGACGCCGACGACGTCGGCCTTCTGTCCGAGCTCGGTGATCTGCTTGACCATCTTCACGCTGCCGCCGAACTGCGCCTCGACGGTCACGTTCGGATACTTCTTCATGAAGGCGGAGTCGATGTCCTTGAACGGATTGACGAGCGTCCCGGCGGCGAAGATGGTGAGCTTGGCCGGCGCGGAGCTGGCCGCGCTCGCGCTCGCGGCGCTCGGCGCAGGCGACGCGCTCGACGCGGACGACGGCCCGCCTCCGCCGCAGGCGCCGAGCAGGATCGCGCCGGTCGCCAGCAGGGCCGCCGGTCTCAGCGTCGCCATGTCACTCTCTCCTTCGCGCATATCGCTGTTCGCGCAGCTCGATCATCACGTTCGTCGCCTTGACGACGGCCACGACCTCGTCGCCGATCTCGAGCTTCATGTCATCGACCGCCTCGCGCGTCACCAAGCTCACGACGCGGTGTGGGCCGGCGAGCACCTCGACGAGGGCCGCGACCTTGTCGCGCTCGATGCGCGTCACGACGCCCTCGAAGCGGTTGCGCGCCGAGCGCGTCGCCATCGCGCGATCGCTCGCGCGCCGCGCGCGACGGAGGCGCTCCACCTCCGCGAGCGAGATCGTCCGCTGGCCGCCGGCGCTGCGCGCCGAGCGGATGCGCCCCTGCGCTTCCCAGCGGCGGAGGGTCGCGACCGAGACGTCGAGGAGCTCGGCGGCCGCGCCGATGCGCAAGGCGCGCGCCGCATCGCTAGCTTTTTTTGGCATCGAAGCCCCGATCATATATGTATCCGGCGGCCGATGACGCGCTCGCGGCGCTGTGGCGCCGCCTCGTCGTGGTCGGTCAGGTGCGCGTCGCGTCGGAGCGGGCGCGCGTCAGGCGGCGCGCGTACCGCCGAACACGAGCTCGGGGAGCCGCGCCAGGTACTCCGCCGGGGTGCGCCCCTTCAGGTGCGGGAGCCAGCCGCGGTGCACGGCGGCGCGCACGGCGGCGGCGATGACGAATCCGGCGAAGAAGGCGAGCCCGATGTTCGTCGTGACCGCGAGGACGGCCATCGACGTCGCGATCCACCCCTGCCACCCGAAGAGCCCGCGCGCCGACGAGAGGAGCTCGAGCGCGACGAGGAGGAGGAGCGAGCCGAGCAGCGGCATGGGGAACGCGGCGAGCGCCGACCCCAGCCCCGGCGCGAAGAAGAGCCCGAGCGCGAGCGCGAGCGCGCCCTCGATCACGTTCTTCCAGGCCGTCCGCGCGCCGTAGAAGTACTGCGCCGCGAGGCCGCCGGCGCCGTGGCACAGCGGCGCGCCGGACAGCAGCGCGGCGACGACGTTCATCGCGCCGGTGCTGATCGCCAATCTCCGCTCCGGTATCGGCCGCTCCGGGAAGTAGCGCGCGCCGAGGGCCGCCGTCGCGATGATCGCGTTCGCCAGCGTGAGCGGCAGCTGCGCGATACCGCCGCGGAGCATGCCGTCGAGCACGTCGGAGGCGCCGGGCAGCGAGAGCGCGGGGAGCGACGGGACGATCGCGAGCGCCACCTGGTCGCGCGGCATCAGCGCGATCGACGCGGCGATGGTGAGGGCGATACCGACGAGCCGGAAGCGCAGCGTCACCGCGAAGAGGAGGAGGCCGAGCGCGGCGAGCGGGACGCTCCGCGCGAGGAGGAGGACGGCTTGCAGCCCCAGCGTGAACGCGAGCCCCAGCTGTACGCCGCGGGCGATGAACGCCGGGACGGTGCCGCGCAGCCACCCCAGGAGCGGGGTAGCCGCGACGACGAGCCAGACCACGCCCGTCCCGAGCGCGGCGCCATACACCTGGCCCGCCGGCCACCGCTCGGCGATCGCCGCCGCGGCGACGGCCTTCTGCGGTTGCACGGGGACGGGGAGGCGGAAGGCGACGCCGGCGAGCATGGTCGCGAGCCCGAACGTGATGAAGAAGCCGCCCGGGTCGACGTGCGCGACGATGACGAGGCCGGCGGCGAGGGGGAGCAGCGTCCCGATGTCGCCGAAGGCGCCGACGAGGTCGCCGAGCTGGGGTCGGGTCACGCGGACAGGCTAGGGCTAGTAGCGGAGGACGACCCGCCCGAGCACCGCGCGGCGCTCTACCAGGAGGCTCTCGTGTCCCGGCGCGTCGCTCGCGAGGATGACGTCGTCGCCGTCGATGGCCGCGACGCGCTTCACGACGAGCCGGTCGTCGCGCGGATCCTCCGCGACGACGACCGCGCCCGCGTGCAGCGGGAGGCGGAGATACACCAGCGTGTCGCCGTGCCGCAGCGACGGCTCCATGCTGTGCCCCGCCACCCGCACGCGGCCGAGCATCGCTAGGCCGCTCTCTTCGCCGAAGAGGCGACGCGCGTCTTCTCGGGTCCTCCGGTCTTGCGCCACATCTCGTCGACCTTGTCGATCATGTCGAGGAGCTTCTGGCCCTCGGCCATGTCCACGGAGCCCTTCACGACGGAAGCTTGCTTCGCGGCCTTCCAGAAGATCTCGTGCAGCTCCGGGAACTTCTCGAGGTGCTCCGGCTTGAAGTAGTCGTGCCACAGCACGTCGAGGTGGTGCTTCACGAGCTCGGCGCGCTCCTCCTTGATGGCGATCGCGCGCTCCTTGAAGACCGGATCGTTCGAGCCCTGGTACTTCTCCATGATCTTGTAGCAGGACTCGGCCTCGATCCGCGCCTGTGCCGGGTCGTACACCCCGCACGGCAGGTCGCAGTGGGCGTACGCAGTTCGCGGGCGTCCAAAGATACGCATGCTGAGTCGCCTCCTTATGGGATCTCCTGTTCCGGACCCGTTGTACCGCCTCCGCCCCTAGGATGCCCGCGTGCTCCCGCTGCCCCCCGAGGACCTTCGGCGCGCGCCCCCGCGCAGCTGGCTCTTCGTCCCCGCGCTGCGCGCGCCGGAGTGGATACCGAAGGCGGTCGCATCGGGCGCCGACGCCCTCATCGTCGACCTCGAGGACGCGACCGCGCCCGACGAGAAGGACCGCGCCCGCGACGTCGTCCGCGGCCTCGGCCTCGCGCACGGGCAGCGGTCGCCGGTCATGGCCGTGCGCGTGAACTCGGGGCCGCGTGAGCGGCACGAGGCCGACCTGCGCGCCGCCGTCGACAGCGGCGCCTCGGCGGTCCTGCTGCCGAAGATCGAGGAGCCCGAGGAGGTGCGCGCGGCGGGCTGGACCGGCCTGGCGATGGTCGTGATGATCGAGACGGCCAAGGGGCTCCTGCGCGCCGCGGACATCGCGACGGCGCACGACCACCTCGTCGCGCTCGCTTTCGGCAGCTTCGACCTCAGCGCCGAGCTCGGCGCCGCGCCGTCACGCGAGGGGATCGAGCTCCTGTACGCGCGATCTCACGTCGTCACCGCGGCGGCCGCAGCCGGCGCGGCCGCCATCGACACGCCCTGGGTCGACATCAAGGACGCCGAGGGCTGCGCGCGCGAGGCCGCGGCGGCGCGGCGGCTCGGCTTCTCCGGGAAGCTGGCGATACATCCGTCGCACGTCGCATCCATCAACGCGGCCTTCAGCCCGAGCGACGACGAGATCGCCGACGCCGAGGCGCTCCTCGCGGCGTTCGACAAGGCGGTCGCCGCCGGCGCCGGCGTCGCGACCTACCAGGGCCGCATGATCGATCGTCCGCTCGCCCTCGCCGCGCGCCGCGTGCTCGCGCGCGCCGGGCTCGCGCGACGCTGAATACCATTCGATCGCGATGACAGCGCCGCGCGGCCGCGTCTTCGAGGACTACACCGTCGGGACCGTATTCGACCACCCCGTCGGACGGACGATCGTCGACACGGACAACGTGTGGTTCACGAACATCACGATGAACATGAACCCGCTCCACTTCGACGCGCACTACTCCGCGCAGACGGAGTTCAAGAAGCCCCTGGTGAACTCGTGCTTCACCCTCGCGCTCGTCACCGGCCTCAGCGTCGTCGACGTCGACCACGCGTTCGCGAATCTCGGCTGGGACGAGGTGCGCTTGCCCGCGCCGGTCTTCGTGGGCGACACCATCTACGCGCGGAGCGAGGTCATCGAAGCGCGCGAGTCGCGCTCGCGGCCGAGCGCGGGGATCGTGAAGCTGCGGACGACGGGCTTCAAGCAGGACGGGACGGTCGTGATCACCTTCATGCGCACGGTCATGGTCTATCGGCGCGGCCACGTCCCGGAGATCCCGCGCCCCACGCCGAAGTGAGCCGTTCCCGCGCGCGCGCGGGCCGAGGCGCCCGAGCGACGAGGTCGGACAAGGCTCAGGACGTCAAGAGCACTCGCGTCGGACGCGTCATGGTCGTCACGCGCCACCCGCGCGCCGGTCGAGAAGTGCGCGCGTTCGGCGGGGCGCGCCTCTTCCGCGGCAAGGACGTCCTCGACATCGGGACCGGCAACGGGCGCCTCGCGTTCGACGTGGCGCCGTACGCGCGGCGGGTCCTCGGCATCGATCCCAGCGAGGACAGCGTGCGCGTCGCGCGCGAGCGCGCCGCGGCCGAGGGCCTGCGCAACGTCGAGTTCCGCGTCGGCGACGCCGCGGCGCTCGACGTCGGGCGCGAGCGCTACGACATCGCGATCTTCTCCTGGTCCCTCTGATGAGTGCGCATCGGGGGCATGGTCGATGCCCTGAGGTCGGCGCACCGGGCGGTGAAGCGCGGCGGGCTCGTCATCGACGCGCGCCCTGACGCCTCACGCCGTCCGCGCGTCGTCGCGGCCGGCCGCGTCCGCGCCTGGCTCCTCCAGTCATCCGACGCCGATCTCCGCGACGATCGCGCCGACGGATCCGTCGCGCGCCTCGTGGGTCGCGGCCTCTACCGCGTCGTGCGCTCCGGCCACGTCTGGCACTCGACGCGCTTCGCGGACCTCACGGACCTCGATGCCTATCTGCGCGACAGCGCGCGGTACGCCGCGTTCGAGCGGGGCACGCGTCCGAGGCTCGCGCCGTTCCGCGACGGTCCGTTCGACGTGCGCCGCGCGATCGGCTTCGACGTGCTCGAGAGGCTCTAGAGGGGAACGCCGCCGGCGACCCCGATCGCCGCGCCGATGAGCGCGCCGGCGAGGACGAGGAGGCCGGGGTGCACTCGGCCCTGGATGGTGAGGACGCCGGCGACGACCGCGAGCGCGACCTGCCACAGCGGCACGCTGAAGATGGGGACGTCCGGGGCGACGAGCTGCAGCCCCGTCGCGACCAGGAGGCCGGAGGTCGAGAGCGCGATGCCGCGGACGATCCCCGCCGCCCACGGCGACAACAGCAGGTGTCGGACCGCCGCGGCGAGCGGAACGATGGTGAGCGGCGGCAGCGTGATCGCGACGAGCGATACGGCGGCGCCGGGCCAGCCGGCGGCGAAGTAGCCGAGGCTGATGGTGAAGAGCCCCGTCGGTCCGGTGGACAGGCGGCCGATGGCGAGCGCCTCGATGACCTGCTTCTCGGTCACGAGCCCCGGCGCGACGAGGTCCTGCCGCAGCATCGGCAGGCTCGAGAGGCCGCCCACCGAGAGCGCGGCGTCGCGCAGGAACGTGATGAAGAAGGCCAGCGGATCCATCAGCTGCCCGGGTCCGCCGACGCGCGCGACGGCTCGCCGCGGAGGAAGAGGAAGCCGACGGCGATGCCGACGAGGATGACGACCGTCGGCGTCACGCTCGCGAACAGGCCGGTCGCGATGACGACGGCCCAGTAGCTCCACTCCGCGAGCGCCCTCTTCCCTCGGCGCACCGACTGTCGGGCGAAGGCGTAGGCGAGGCCGACGGCCATGCCCGCCGTCACGGGACCCGCGCCGGCGAGGGCGCTGCGGACGAGCGGCTCGTCGCGGACGACCTCGTATCCGGCCGTCATGAGAGCGGTGACGAAAGCGGCCGGGACGAGCATCGCGACGAGGCCGACCACGATGCCGCGCATCCCGGCGAGGCGGTGGGTGATGAGCGCCGACATCGCGATGAGGTTGATGCCCAGGCTGATCTTGGAGAACGCCCAGTCCTCGAGGAACTCCCGCTCCGTGAGCCAACGTCGCTTCTCCACCAGCTCGCGGCGCATCAGATAGAGCGTGCTGGAGCCGCCGCCGACGCTCTGCGTCCCGACGACCAACCAAACGCGCGCGAGCTCGAGCAGGGAGATGCGGGCCGGGCCGATGCCAGGAGCCTAGGCGAAGGGCTGCCAAGACGGCGGAGGGCTTGCTTGGCACGCGTTCTGCTAGGGCCTGGCGCTAGCGTGTCGGTACAGGGGACAGAGCAGGAGGGGCCCATGGCTCACGAGCACGGCGCCGCCGTGGCGGAGAGCGCTACGCCGGCGGCGGACGGCGTGTACGTGTACTCGATCGTCGAGAGCGCCGACGCGCGGACGTTCGGCAAGATCGGCATCGGCGGTCGCAGCGACGACGTCTACACCGTGCACTACCGCGAGCTGGCCGCCGTGGCGAGCCGCACTCCCCTCGTCGTGTACGACCCGACGCGCGAGAACGCCCTCGCGCACGAGCACGTCAACGAGGTGCTCATCGAGGCCGGCTTCACGCCCGTCCCCATGAGCTTCGGGACGATCTTCAAGACCGAGAAGGACGCGCTCGAGTTCCTCAAGGACACGTACGACGCGCTGCGCGATGTCCTCGAGCGCATGAAGAACAAGCTCGAGTACGGCCTCAAGGTGAACTGGGACCGCGACGCCGTCCTGCGCGAGATCGAGGACACCAACGAGGAGATCCGCCGGCTCAAGGCCGAGATCACGACGGATCAGCAGCGCTCGACGTACTTCGCGCGGATGCAGCTCGGCCGCCTCGTGGAGCAGGCGCTCACGGAGCGGTCCGACCAGTACGTCCGCGACATCTACGACGAGCTGCGCGACGCCGCCATCGCCTCGCGCTCGAACAAGGTGATCGGCGACAAGATGATCATGAACGCGGCGTTCCTCGTGGCGCGCGATAAGGCCGGGGACTTCGACCACAAGGTGCAGGAGATCGCGAAGCGCCACGAGGGCAAGCTGACGTTCCGCTACACCGGCCCGTGGCCGCCCTACAACTTCGTCACCATCCGGCTGCAGCTGGAACGGTCGGCGGGCGTCTAGATGCTCCTCAAGCTCCTCACGCTGCCCGTCTCGCTGCCCGCGTCGGGCATCCGCTTCTGCCTCGACAAGGTGATCGAGATGGCGGAAGCGGAGGCGAACAGCGAAGAGCCGATCAAGGAGGAGCTCCTCGAGATGCAGATCGCTCTCGAGGAGGGGCGCATGGACGAGCGCGCGTACACCGCGCGCGAGACCGTCCTTCTGGCGCGTCTGCGTGAGATCCGCGAGCGGCACCGCGCCCTCGCGCGGGAGCAGGTCGAGGAAAGGGTCGTCGAGGAAGGCCAAGGGTCCCGCGTCGTCATCGAGATCCCGGAGGAGCTCAGGTGAGCACCCTCGTCTACCTCTACGCCATCACCGGACCGGACGGCTCCAGCGTGCGGACGACCGATGCGATAGAGGGGCGGAACGTCCGCACCCTGGAGGAGTCCGGCCTCGTCGCGCTCGTCTCCGACGTGCCCGAGCGCGGCTTCGACCAGGACGCGCTCGACGAGAACGTCCGCGATCCCGCGTGGCTGACGCCGCGCGCGACGGCGCATCAGGCGGTGAACGCGGCGGCGCACGAGCAGACCGAGGCGTCGCTCCCGGTCCCCTTCGGCACGATCTTCCTCGAGGACGAGCGCGTGCGTGAGATGCTGCGCACCCGCGCCGACGAGCTGAAGGCCCGCCTGGCCTCCGTCCGGCGCCGGAGCGAGTGGGTCGTCGGGCTGTATCGCGACACGGTCCAGGCGGCGGAGCACCTGTCGCGCGTGAGCGAGGCGGTCGCGGGGCGCCAGCCGGTCGCGGCGAGCGCGGGCCGCCGCTACCTCGAAACGCGCAAGGACGAGGCGGCGCGGCGCGAGCAGCTCCGTCGCCTCGAGGAGGAAGCGACGACGGCGTCGCACGCCGCCGTGGCGCGCGTGAGCAAGCGCGCGTTCGAGGAGCCGATCGTGCAGGACGCCGGCGACCTCGTCGCGCGCACGACGTACCTCGTCCGCGGCGACGACGAGGGGCGCTTCAGGACGGCGGTCGAGCGGTTCAACGACGACTGGCGCGACCGTGGGTTCGAGCTTCGCGCGACCGGCCCCTGGCCGGTCTACCGCTCGAGCGGGATGTCGCGATGACGAAGGCGACCGAGGTCACCCTCCTCGACGTCGTCGATCGCCTCATCGACACCGGCGTCAACCTCACCGGCGAGGCGACGATCTCCGTCGCCGACGTCGACCTCATCTACCTGGGTCTCGACCTCGCCGTCGGGTCGGTGGAGAAGATGCGCGCGAAGAAGATGGGGCCGGGCGCCATGAGCGCCGAGATGCACCGTGGCGTCCCCGCCGGCCTTCCCGAGCGCATCAACGTCGATCCGAGCGACGTCGAGCGATCGCTCGCGAAGCTCGTGCTCACCATCGTCGAGCTCATTCGTCAGCTCCTCGAGCGCCAGGCCATCCGGCGGATGGACGCGGGCAGCTTGACCGAGGCGGAGGTGGACCGCATCGGCAACGCGCTCATGCGGCTCGAGGAAAAGGTGGTGGAGATGGCGGGACTGTTCCGGCTCGAGAAGGACGACCTGAGGCTCGGCCTCGGTCCGCTGGGGGAGCTCCTCTAGTGGCCGTCGATCGGCGCACCTTCCAGCAGCCCGCCACGAGCATCATCGACATCCTCGACCGCGTCCTCGACAAGGGGCTCGTCATCGCCGGCGACATCAGCGTCTCGCTCGCGAACGTCGAGCTCCTCACGATCCGCATCCGTCTCCTCGTGTGCTCCATCGACAAGGCCGAGCAGATCGGCCTCAACTGGTGGCGCTACGACCGCAACCTCGTCGCTCCCGCCGCCGCGGACGCCGTCGCGGGTGACGGGGTCGGCGCGCTCGAGGAGCGCATCGCGACCCTCGAGCGTCGGCTCGCGACCCCGCCCGCGCGCAAGAGCACCACGAAGCGCAGCCGGAACAGGTAGGAGGGACCAATGCCCGTCGAAAGAGCAGCCGGTGGCACCAGCCTCATCGATGTCCTGGACCGTGTTCTGGACAAAGGCATCATCATCGACGCCTGGGTCCGCGTGTCCCTCGTCGGGATCGACCTGATCACCGTCGAGGCCCGCGTCGTCGTCGCGTCGATCGACACGTACCTTCGCTACGCCGAGGCCCTCGGCATCACCACGCCCGTCGCCCGTCCCGCCGCGCCGCCGCCGCAGCGCGAGGAGCTGGCTCAGGGCTTCGAGATGCCGATCACGCAGACGTCGCGTCGGACGTCGGTGGAGCGATAGCCGTCTAGCCCTCAGTGACAGACCTTTTCGATCTGCTCGAGCGGACGCCGAGGCAAGCGCCTTCGGGACTGGCGGAGACGCTCGTCCCGATGCTCGACGACCTCGCGCGCGCGTTCGGCTGCGACCGCGGGTTCATCGGCGTATACGACGAGCAGCGCCGCTCCCTCCACGGCGTGTCGGGGCACGGCCTTCGCCCCGAGCTCGTCGACTCGATGGACATCCGGCTCGAAGGCGGCGCGGCGCTCATCGAGGAGGCGCTCTCGACGGGCCGGCCGCAGCGCGTCGACGACATCGTCCACGACACGCGGCTCGCCGAGCCCGTGCGCCAGCTCTTCCTCGAAGCGGGCTTCCAGCGCACCGTCCTCATCCCGGTCGCCGGGCCGGGCGGGGGTCCCGTCGGGATCGTCGCGCTCTCCCGGCGGGCGCCGTTCAGCGACCGGGAGGTGCAGGGCCTCGTCGCGGTGACGAACCGCGCGCGCGACGTCCTCGCCAGCGTCCGCGACGCCGCCGAGATGCGCGACACCGGCGAGGCGCACGCGGTCGAGAAGGAATGGCTGTGGTGGATGGTGAACGCGGTCGACGATCCGGCCGTCGTCACCGACGAGAACAACGAGATCATGCTGCGCAACGTCCGCGCCGAGCTGCTCTTCCGGGCGCACGACGACGACAGCGAGGGCCGCCGCCACGCCGTGTGGATGAACAACTTCCTCTTCACCGCCGCCCTGTCGTCGTGGAAGCTCGACCCATCCGGTCGCGCGACGGGCCGCGAGGTGACGCTCGTCGACCCCATCGAGGGGAGCGAGATCGTCTACGAGGTCATCGCGCGCGCGGCGACGAACTACCGGGACGCCAGCCGCGGGACGGTCGCCGTCCTCAAGGACGTCACGCAGCTCCGCCACGTGAACGAGGAGCTCGAGCGCGGACGCGAGCAGCTGCACAGCGCGGGCGAGGCGATCCGCGTCGAGCGCGATCGCCTCGAGCTCATCCTGCGCAGCGTCCCGAACCCCATCGTCGTCTTCGGGAGCGAGGACGAGCCCATCACGATGAACGCCGCGGCCATCCGCCTCTTCGGCGCGGAGAGCGACCGGCCGACGCCCGTCTCCGACCGTCGCCGGCGGATCGTCCTCGCCAACGAGACGCGGCTGACGTCGTTCATCACGCAGCTCCGCCTCGACCCCGGCGAGCGCAAGACCGGCGAGCTCGCGCTGGCCGACCCGGAGACGGAGGATCCGCTCGAGATGTCGGTGGCGGCGACGGAGATCCGCGACGGCGTCGGCGCCGTCGTCGGCGTCGTCGCCGTCCTTCAGGACATCGGCCGGCTGCGTGAGCTCGAGCGCCGGCGCGTGGAGCAGGTCCTCTTCGACTCGGAGAAGCTCGCGGCGACGGGGCGCCTCGCGGCCTCGATCGCGCACGAGCTGAACAACCCGCTCGAGGCCATCCAGAACTCGCTCTACGTGCTCGTCGAGCACATGACGGGCGACGACCCGGACCGGCCCTTCCTCGAGATCGCGCGCAAGGAGACCGGGCGCATGTCGCGGATCCTCCGCGAGATGCTCGGCTTCTACCGTCCGGCGCTGGAGATGGCGCCGACGGACGTCACCGCGCTCATCGAGGAGGCGGAAGCGCTGCTGGCCAAGCGTCTCCGTGACCGCAAGGTGACGCTCGAGAAGCGCATCGACCAGCACCTCCCGACGATCCGCGCGTCGGGTGATCAGCTCAAGCAGGTCCTCCTCAACCTCTTCCTGAACGCGGCCGACGCGATGCCCGACGGCGGGACGGTCAGCGTGACGACGACCCTCATCGGCGGCGCGCGCATCGGCATGCCGACCGGGCGGAGCGTTCAGATCCAGGTGCGCGACACCGGCATGGGTATCCGCGAGGAGGACCTCGCGCACGTGTTCGAGCCGTTCTTCTCGACCAAGGGCGGCCGCTCGAGCGGCCTCGGCCTGTGGGTGTCGTCGGGCATCGTCCAGGCCCACGGCGGGACGCTCCAGGTGCGCAGCCTCTACGGGCGGGGCACGACGTTCACCATCGTGCTGCCCGTCGACGGCCCGCCGCCGAAGGAGCCCGCCTCGTGATCGACAGGACCCCGGCCAAGATCCTCGTCGCCGACGACGAGGAGAACGTCGCCATCACGATCCGCGCGATCCTGCAGATGGACCGCCACGACGTCGACGTCGCGTACACGGCCGAAGACGCGATCGAGCGCCTGCGGTCGACGGATTACGACGTCGTCCTCACCGACCTCCGCCTCGGCGACCTCAGCGGCCAGGACGTGCTCGCCGCGCTGCGCCGACACCGGCCGCGCAGCGTCGGCGTGATGCTCACCGGCTACGCGTCGCTCGAGAGCGCGATCGGCGCGCTGCGCGAGGGCGCGTACGACTACCTCATCAAGCCGAGCGATCCCGACGAGCTCCGCGCCACCGTCGCGCGCGCCATCGAGCGCCGGCAGCTCGGCCGCGCGCTCGAGGAGCGCGTCCAGGAGCTCGAGGAGGCGAACGCGCGGATCGCCGACCTCAACTCCGACCTCGAGCGGCGCGTCGACGAGGCGACCGCCGAGCTGCGCGCCGCGGTCGTGCGGCTGCAGGAGCTGGACGAGCTGAAGTCGCAGTTCCTTTCCATCGCCTCGCACGAGCTGCGTACGCCGATCACCGCCGTCTCCGGATTCGCCCAGCTGGCGCTGCGCGGCGTGCGCGAGCGCCTCTCGGCCACGACGCTCGACGACGAGGCGTGGTCGGGTGAGCTGCAGCGTCTCACGCGGCAGCTGACCATCATCCAGGATCAGTCGGCCAAGCTCGGACGGCTGGTGCGGGAGCTCCTCGACGTGTCGCGCATCCAGTCGGGCCGCCTCGAGTTCGCCTTCGCCGAGTGCGACCTCGCCGACGTGGCGCGCGGCGTCATGGAGCAGGCCCAGATGACCTCGCCGCAGCACCGCTTCGAGCTGACCAGCAGCGGCGGGACGACGATCGTCGGCGACCGCGACCACCTCGAGCAGGTCATCGCCAACCTTCTCGACAACGCGGTGAAGTACTCACCCGCTGGCGGACCCGTCGTCGTGAAGGTCGGCCGCGTGAAGGACGAGGTGCGCTGCACCGTCGAGGACGAGGGCATCGGGATCCCCCAGGATCAGCTCACCCGGATCTTCGACCTCTTCTTCCGCACGCACGAGGCGGAGACCAGGCGGACGCCGGGCATGGGGCTCGGGCTCTTCATCACGCGCGGCATCGTCGAGCGGCACGGCGGACGCATCTGGGCCGAGAGCCAAGAGGGCAAGGGGACGCGCGTCCATGTCACCTTCCCCGCGCCGTCCACCATGTCGCGGACGGCGGCCCCGCGCGGCGCGGAGGCGCTCGCGGGCTAGGGCTAGGCGGCCGGCACCTGCGCCGCGATGATCGAGAGCAGATGCTCGATGTCGAAGGGCTTCACGACGTGCGCGACCGCGCCGATACGCGTGGCCCACTGCTCGCCGTCGCGCGACGCGCACAGGCCGACGATCGGCGCGTGACGCCCGGGCAGCCGCGCGTACGTCTCGGCGAACATCGTCCCGTCGCCGTCGGGCATGAGCTTGTCGAGGAGGATGACGTCCGGCCGGCCGCCGTCGCGGACCTTCTCGAGCGCCTCGCGGCCGCCGCGCGCCTCCTCGACGCGGTATCCCGCGTCGCTGAGGAGGTCCACCAGGAGCTGCCGGATCGCGTCGTCGTCGTCGACGACCAGGACGCGCCGGGCGTCGCCACCACCCATCGGCGCGTCATTATCCGTTGAGCCCCCTAGCGACAGGCGAGCGACCGAGCGTCGCGCACCCTACCATCGCCCCTCAGGGAGGCAGCTTTGTGAGCGCGGCGAACGACGACCTCGCGCTGCCTCGTGGGTTCCGGGACATCCTCCCCACCGAGGCGCGGGAGCTCCACGCGATCGAGCGGACGCTGATGGAGGC
>JAGWSB010000012.1 GCA_028876375.1 Chloroflexota bacterium
TCGCGTCGGTCGCGCCCGTGTTCTCCACGATGACGCGCGTCGTTCGGCCGATGCCGTCGGTGTTCTTGGCGACCGAAGGCAGGTACGCGGACGCGGCCGGCCTCGACGTTCGCGTCACCGGCCGCGGTCCGAGCGAGGTCCGCCAGCGCCGCGAGCGCGACGGCGGCCGGGTCGTCGACGAAGATCACGAGGTGCGGGTTGCCGGCGTCGACGGGCACGGCCTCGTGCGCCGGCCCGACCGCGAGACGGTCGCCGACGCGCGGGACAACGAGGTCGACGCCGATCTCGTGGCCGACCCGCCGCGCCCGCACGACGCCGCCGGCGGTCGCGAGCTCGCAGCTCTCGCCTCCGTGCCGCTCGAGGATGTAGGCCGCGACGCAGCGCGAGCCGTTGCCGCAGCTCTCGGCGACGGAGCCGTCGGCGTTGTGGATCTCGAGCGGCCAGCGGCGGGCGCTGGGGTCCCCTATCACGAGGATCCCGTCAGCGCCGATGCCCGTACGGCGGTCACACAGCGCCCGGACACGCCCGGGATCGAGCTCCCCGCCGAGCTCGGCGCGTTCCACCAGGATGAAGTCGTTGCCACAGCCGTGCCACTTCTCGAACCTCACGCCACGTCCTCGAGCGGATCCGCCACCGTCGGGTCGCACCACCTGATGGCCTCGTCGCGACGGAACCACGTCATCTGCCTCTTCGAGTAGGCCCTGGTGTCGCGGACGGTGAGCGCGATCGCCGTCTCGAGGTCGATCTCGCCCCGCAAGTGGCGCACCCAGTGCGGGTAGCCGTGGCCGCTCATGCTCGGAAGCGTGAGTTCGACGCCGCTCGCGAGCAAGCGGGCCGTCTCCTCGAGGACGCCGCGCGCGACCATGTCCCGAACGCGGCCCTCGATGCGAGCGGCGAGGACGTCGCGCGGGGGACGCAGGCCGATCTTCGTCGCCGGGATGGCCGGCCCGCGCGACCAGAAAGCGCTCACGCCGCCCGCCAGGGTCGCCACCTCCAGGTAGCGGATGACGCGGCGCACGTTGCGCGCGTCGACGGAGGCGGCGGCGGCCGGATCGAGAGCGGCGAGGCGTGCGTGGAGCGCGTCGGCGCCGAGGCTCTCGGCCTCGCGCTCGAGCTGCGCCCGCACGGCGGGGTCGCGCGGCACGGCCCCGAGATCGAGCCCATCGAGGAGCGCTCGCACGTAGAGCCCGGTCCCGCCGACGACGATGGCGCGCACCCGGCGCCGCTCGAGGTCGGCGAGCACCGCTCGCGCCTCGCGCTGATACCGCGCGGCGTCGTAGCGCTCGGTGGGGTCGGCGACGTCGAGCATGTGGTGCGGGACGCGCCGCCGCTCTTCCGGCGTCGGCTTCGCCGTCGCGACGTCCATCCCGCGATAGACCTGGCGCGAGTCCGCCGCGACGATCTCCCCGCCTCGGCTCTCCGCGAAGCGGAGCGCGAGGGCGCTCTTGCCCGACGCGGTCGGCCCGACGATGGCGACGACGTTCAGCCCGCCGCCTCCACGCGCGCCAGCGCCTGCGCCGCTCGCTCGACGACCGCGGCCTCGGGCGCCCGCTCGCCATAGCGCAGCTCCTCGAAGGCGCGGATCACGGCCGACGCCTCGCGCCAGCCCTCGGCGAACGCGAGAAGCCGCCGCTCGTGCTCCGCCGGCGTCTCACTCGGCGCGCGGCGACCCGGCCCGCGCCGCTCGGCGACGTCGAGCAGCCGCCAGTAGAGACGCCGCAGGCGCGTCGCCGGCGTCCCGTCGTCCGCGGGAGGCCGCTGGCGGCGCGCGCGCCGCGGCAGGAGCGCTCCGAGCGTCGCGCCGAGGCCGATGCCCTCTATCGCCTCGCGCGCGATGGCGACGCCCTCGGCCACGATCGCGCGCCGATCCTCGACGAGCCGCGCGATGAGGACGAGCGCGAGCACCAGCGCGACGAGCGCGACGAACCCCTCGACCGCGCCGACCAGGAGCGGACGCGCCTGATCCATGTCGCGCAGGCGCTGCGCGACCTCTTGATCGCTCATGGGCACGAAGGGCATGTTCAGCTGCGGCAGCGACCGCAGTCCGATGAGGTCGCGCAGCCAGATGGCCACGGCGACCACGACCGCAGCGAGGTAGCCGAGGGGTGTGAGGACCGCGACGATCACGGCGTCGAACACCGGAGCGAGCCGCTCCATCGCCGTGCCGAGGAGCGCCTGCGCGCCCGGAAGGAGGAGCGCGACGATGACCGCGGCGATGCCGAGCGCGAAGGCGGTCCCGCTCGCGGCGGACGCCGCGGGCCGCCCCTCGATCTGCTGCCCGGCCAGCTGCAGCTCCTCGACGGACCGTGCCAGCGACAGCGCGATGCCGCCCGCGACGGCCACCGCGAGGCCGAGCGCCGGAAGCGCTCCGCGGTCGATGGGGCCGGGCGCGAGCGCGGCCACCAGGACCGCGGCGAGCGACAGCAGCGTCGCGTCGCGCACGGTGTACCAGCGCTGCGCGTCACGCACGACGCCGATGAGGCGCCACAGGTACGCCTCGCCGAGGATCGCGAAGCCGACGATCCGCGTGACCGTCCCCAGCGCGTCGGCCGAGCGCGGCCCGAGCGCGAAGGACCACGCGACCGACGCGCCCATCACGACCGCGACGAGCGCGCTGCTCTGGCGCACCGTGCCGCGCTCGCGAAGGATCGCCGCGAGGACGAGGGTGGCCCCGAGAACGCCGATGGACGTGGCGACCAGCGCGAGCGGGTCGCGCCCGCCCGTCGCGCCGTGCAGGATCGCGGCGACCGCGGCGTAGGCCACCGACTCGCTGAACGCGCGTGAGGCGAGGATGAGGAGGTGCGCGCGGTGCTCAGCCCGCACGCCGCACTCCCGGCGCCGCGGCGGGTGGCCGCGCCCAGGGCGAGCGCGCCGCCGTGTCCAAGGCGCTCAGGGCGACGTCGGCCGCGCGAAGCCGAGCGAGCACGCCGGCGTCGGGCCGATCCTTCGTCAGCACGAGCACGCGGTGGCCCGAGCGGCGCAGGACGACGAGCGCGGACGCGAGGTGCGGCCACAGGCCCGGGGTGACGCACACGCACGTCGCGCCCGCGGCGATGCGGCCGCGCTCCTTGAGGAACACCGTGTCCGGCGCCGCGCCGGCGTAGGGGCCGAGGCGCGCGAGGATGTCGAGGCAGCGGGCGAGCGCGCGCGGCCCGCGCGAGATCGCGGAGCGCGGCCGCTGGTGCGTGAGGTCGTCGAGGCCGTTCGTGATCAGGCCGACCTGCCGCCCCGCTTCCGCCGCGAGCCGGATGAGCTCCGCCGACGCGGCGATCACGAGCTCGCCGCCCTCGGGATCGGCCTGGACCCAGTACTGCTCGTACGACGCCACGTTCACCAGGAAGATCGTGTCGAGGCTCGTCGCGGCCTCGTAGACCTTCGTCTGCAGGCTCCGCAGCCGCGCCGACGCCTTCCAGTGGATCTCCTTCACCGGGTCGCCGCCGCGGTACTCGCGCACCCCGCGGAAGCGGAGCGGGTCGGGCACCAGGCCGCGGCGTGCCGGCGACTCCGCGACCGGACGCAGCGACGCGAGATGGCGGTCGACGACGCCGACCGGAGCGGGATGCGCGATGAGGTGGAGCGCGACGTCCATGCGCCGCTCCTCCTGCACGAAGCCGAGCCAATCGCCGGCGCGGACCCGCAGCGGGCCGATGACGTACGCGCCGCGCCTCGTCACCTCGAGCGGGAAGCGGAGCGTGACGCGCTCGCGGCCGCGCGGCGCGAAGCTCGCGTTCACCGAGCTCGCGGGCAGCCCCGGGCCGCCCCGGGGAGGAGCGATCCCCTCGGGGAGCTCGACGCGCAGCTCCATCCACGGCACGGGCAGCGGCTTCCGGTTCGCGACGCGGACGGTGAGCGTCGCGCGCTCGCCGGCGACGAGGCGCACGGGATCGACCGCGACGTCGATATCGAGCGCGACGAGTGCGAGCCGCCCGGTGGCCTCGACGAGCGCCCAGGCCACGAGGCCGGCCGCGGCGATGACGATGACCGTGGCCGAGCGCGTGAGGGCCGCGAGCGCGATGACGACGAGGACCTCGAGCCAGGGAAAGGCGCCCCAGCGGGCGCGGAGCGCCGACCTCACGGCCGCGCGGTCGCCGCGGCCTCCTCGGCGGGGACGGGCACGCGCCCGAGGATCTCGCCGATGACGCCGTCGGCGGTCCGCCCGCGCATCTGCGCGTCGGCGTCGAGGAAGAGGCGGTGACGCAGGACCGCCGGCGCCTGCGCCTTCACGTCGTCGGGCAGCGCGTAGGAGCGTCCGCGCATCGCGGCGAGCGCCTGCGTCGCGCGGAACAGCGCGAGCGCGGCGCGCGGGCTCGCGCCCAGCTCGACGCCGTCGGCCGCGCGCGTGGCGCGGACGACGTCGACGACGTAGCGCCGAACGGCGGCCGCCACCGTGACGGAGCGGACCGCCGCGCGCAGCTCGGCGATGCGCTCGCGGTCGAAGAGCGGACGCAGCGTGTCGGTCCCTACCTGCTGCGGCCCGTGCACCTGCAAGACGCGGTCCTCCTCCTCGGCGCTCGGGTACCCGACGTTGAGCAGGAGCAGGAAGCGGTCGAGCTGCGCCTCGGGCAGCGGGAACGTCCCCTCGAGCTCGATGGGGTTCTGCGTCGCGATGACGAAGAAGGGATCGGGAAGCGGGTGCGTGGTCTCGTCGACCGTGACCTGTCCCTCCTGCATCGCCTCGAGCAGCGCCGACTGCGCGCGCGGCGTGGCGCGGTTGATCTCGTCGACGAGGAGGACGTTCGCCATGACCGGACCCGGCCGGTACTCGAACGTCGCCGTCCGCTGATCGAACACGCTGACGCCGGTGATGTCCGAGGGGACCAGGTCGGGGGTGCACTGGATGCGGTGGAACGCGAGGTCGAGGGAGCGCGCGACCGACCGCGCGAGCGTCGTCTTGCCCACCCCGGGCACGTCGTCGAGCAGGACGTGACCGCCCACGAGCAGGGCCGCGAAGACCTCCTCCACGGTCTGCCGCTTCCCCACGACGACCTGACCGACCTGGCCGACCAGACGCTCCGTCGCGTCGCGGACGGCCTCGACGCTCATTTCTTCTTCTGTTTCTTGTTCTTCACGCGGCGCGGCTCGGCGGCCGCGGGGATGGGGGCCGCCGGCTCGGCGGTGAGGCTGAGCATCGAGAGCTCGGCGTCGCCGATGCTGTGGCCGAGGTGCCAGATGCGGAGCGTGCTCAGCAGGATCACGAGCTCGACGACCGCGGTGACGACGTGGACGGCGGCGGCGTCGAGGGGCGTCGGGAAGACCAGCGCGGTGACGGGTCGCTCGACGACGAAGAACGCCGCGAGGCCCATGCGCAGCGCGAGGATGCGCTCGTTGCCGCGCGCGATGGCGACGGCGACGACGAGGTTGACGACGCCGAAGAGGTACGACTCGATCGACGCGTAGTCCGGCGCGCCGTGCCACGCGTCCAGCCCTCCGGCGAGGAGGAAGAGGATCGATGCCAGCGCGATGAGGATGACGGCCGGCCTGAGCGCCCCGGCCATCTAGCGCGCCCTTCCCAACGGCTCGACATGGTAGGCCGCGCCGGCGAGGGCGCTACGCCGACGCTCGTCGAGCGCCGCGACGGAGGCCGGTGGCACGCGCACGCCGCCGAGCGGCGCGCCGTGCTCGCCGCGGCCGTGGAAGTCGCTGCCGCCCGTCGGGATGAGGCCGTAGCGCTCGGCCAGCGACAGATAGCGGACGGTCGCGTCGACGGAGTGCGAGCCGTAGTAGCACTCGATGCCGGCGAGACCCGCGTCGACGAGCTCGGGCAGCGCCACTTCGAGCTCGACCGCGACGGTGCCCGGGTGCGCCAGCGACGGCACGCCGCGGTGCGCGCGGATCAGCCGGACGGCCTCGAGCGGCGTGAGCCCGACGCGCGCGACGTACGCCGGTGAGTCCTTGCTGAGGAGCGTGTCGAACGCCGCGTCGTAGGAGGGCACATGGCCCGCCTCGAACAGCGCCTGCGCGAGGTGCGGGCGGCCCAGCGCGCCGCCCTGCGCGATCTCCATGACGCGCTCGAGCCGCACCGGATGCCCGAGCGCCGCGAGGCGCTCCACCATCAGCTCGATCCGGCGGCCGCGGTTCTCGCGGAGCCAGCGCAGCCGGTCCTCGAGGCCGGCGTCGGCGGGGTCGACGAAGTAGCCGAGGACGTGCACGTCCCCCCAATCCGATTCGGTGTTCAGCTCGGTCGCCGGGATGACGCGGACGCCGAGCTGTTCGCCGACGGCGACCGCCTCCGCGACGCCCGCGAGCGTGTCATGGTCGGCGAGGGCCTGGACGCGCACGCCGCGCGAGGCGGCCATGCGGATGAGATCGCCCGGCGCGTACGCGCCGTCGGAGCGCAGCGAGTGGGTGTGGAGGTCGATCGGATACGCGACTCCTTCGGCGGTCACGCCGCGCGCTCCCAGGTGCGATCGACGCGCTCGATCGAGCGAGCCCGGCCGGTCGAGCCGTCGACGTCGATGAGGACGCTGTTGAAGACGACGGGGCCGTCCTTCGCGACCTCGAAGCGCTTGGGGATGCCGGTGATGAAGCGATCGACGACGATCTTGGGGTCGACGCCGAGGACCGAGTCGCGGGGCCCGACCATGCCGGTGTCGGAGACGAAGGCGGTGCCGGCGGGAAGGACGCGCGCGTCCGCCGTCGGGATGTGGGTGTGGCTCCCGACAACGGCCGAGAACCGCCCGTCGAGGTGCCAGCCCATCGCGTTCTTCTCGCTCGTCGCCTCGGCGTGCCAGTCGAGGATACGAACGCGGGGGGCGCGCTCGCCGAGCTCCGCGAGGAGGGCGTCGACGGCGCGGAACGGGTCGTCGTACGCCGCCATGAACACGCGGCCGATCGCGTTGACGACGAGGACGTCGCCGACGACGGTCCAGCCGCGGCCGGGGTTCCGGGGCGGAAGGTTGAGCGGGCGGATCGCGTAGTCGAGCGTCTCGATCTCGGTGAGGAAGACGCGCTGGTCCCACACGTGATTGCCGTTCGTGAGGACGTCCGCCCCGGCGTCGCGCAGCTCGCGCGCGATCTCGGCCGTCAGCCCCGCGCCGCCCGCGGCGTTCTCGCCGTTGAGGACGACGAGCTCGACTCGCAGCTCCTCCCGCAGCCGCGGGAGGAGCGCCTTGACCGCTTCGCGGCCCGGTCGCCCGACGACGTCGCCGACGAAGAGGATGCGCAGGTCGCGCTCCTTACTTGGCGTAGTCGACCGCGCGCGTCTCCCGGATCACCGTGACCTTGATCTGGCCCGGGTACTGGAGCGACTCCTGGATCTTCTGCGAGATGTCGCGGGCGAGCCGCGTCGCGGTCAGGTCGTCGACCTCCTCGGGCTTCACGATCACCCGCACCTCGCGCCCGGCCTGGATCGCGTACGTCTTCTCGACGCCGGCGAAGCCATTGGCGAGCGCCTCGAGCTCCTGCAGCCGCTGGATGTAGTTCGAGACGATCTCGCTGCGGGCGCCCGGCCGAGCGGCGCTGATGGCGTCGGCCGCCGAGATGAGCGTGCCCACCATGGTGACCGGCTCCACGTCGCCGTGGTGGCCGACGACGCCGTCGATGACGGTCTGCGGGAAGCCGTATCGCTTCAAGAGCTCGCCGCCGATCACCGTATGGGCGCCCTCGACCTCGTGGTCGATGGCCTTGCCGATGTCGTGGAGGAGGCCCGCGCGCTTCATCGTCTGCGGGTCGTAGCCCGTCTCCGCCGCGAGCATCCCCGCCACGTGCGCCACCTCGATGGAGTGGCGGAGCACGTTCTGTCCGTACGACGTCCGGAAGGCGAGGCGCCCGAGCAGCTTCACGAGGTCGGGGTGCAGACCGCCGAGGCCGACCTCGTACACCGCGGCCTCCCCCGCCTCGCGCACCGCCTGGTCGATCTCGCTGCGCGCCTTGGCGACCGACTCCTCGATGCGCGCGGGATGGATGCGCCCGTCGACGAGGAGCCGCTCGAGGGCGCGTTTCGCGACCTCGCGCCGGATGGGGTCGAAGCCCGACAGCACGACGGTCTCGGGCGTGTCGTCGATGATCACGTCGACGCCGGTGAGCTGCTCGAGGGTGCGGATGTTGCGGCCCTCGCGGCCGATGATCCGGCCTTTCATGTCGTCGCTGGGCAATCCGACGCTCGTGACCGTGTGCTCGGCGGTGTGCTCAGCGGCGTAGCGCTGGAGGGCCATCGTGATGATGTCGCGGGCGCGGTCGTCGGCCCGCTCACGCGTCTCCAGCTCGATCTCTCGGACGCGCCGGTTGGCGACGTCGCGGACCTCCTGCTCGATCTCCTCGAGCAGGACGCGCTTGGCCTCGTCCTGGGTCAGACCGGCCACGCGCGCTAGCTCGGCCTTCTGCTCTTCCTGCAGGCGGGCGATCTCGGCGCGCTCGGCGTCGAGCTCCTTCTCCTTGTCGGTGAGGCGCTGGTCACGCGCCTCCACCTGCTCCAGCTTCGAGTCGAGCTGCTCGTCCTTCTTGTCTAGGCGCGTCTCGTAACGCTGGAGCTCGGCACGTCGCTCCCTGTTCTCGGATTCCGCGGTCTTGGCGACGCGAAGGGCTTCGTCCTTGGCCTCGAGGATGATCTCCTTCTGCTTCGCCCGGGCCTCCGCGAGGAGACGCTCCGCGTTGGCGCGGGCAGCCTGCTCGCTGGACAGGGCGAAGGAGCGTCGGAGGAAGAGGGCCGCGCCGAAGCCCACAAGACCCGCGACGAGGGCCACAAGGCCCACGACGAGGATGTCGGGCATTGTCTGGGTCCCTTTCTCGATCGCCGCGCACGGACACGCCACGCCGTGAGGGCGCGGACGCGCCCGCTCGCGTAACGGCCCTCGGGACGGCGGGCCCCGACGGCCGATCTGATGTCAGATTTCAGCGGATCGAGGATAGCACCGCGCGTCCGCCCGTACGCTTACCGGACGGCCAGCGGGGCTTTGCTCGGCCGGTGGCCGCTACCGTAAGCGCGTGATCAGAGAGGACGAGCGGCGGATCGAGGACCCTCTCCTGACCGAGCTCGTGGGCCAGCTCGACGGCTGGCGCAGCGACGGCGAGAAGCTCGAGAAGACGTTCACCTTCAAGGGCTTCAAGGGGGCCATCGCCTTCGTCGACCGGGTCGCGGACGCGGCCAACGCCGCCGACCACCATCCCGACATCCACGTCGAGGACTACAAGAACGTGCGCATCGTGCTCACGACCCACGCGAGCGGCGGGGTCTCGCGCTCCGACATCGACCTCGCGCGCACCATCGACGGTCTCGAGGCCACGGGCACGTAGGCCCGCCCGCGCCGTAGCGCGAGCAACGCTCCGGTCGATCGGGCGATGCATGTCGGGCTTCCGCTCCTGCTGTAGCTGGCCGCTGCACACGCGTTGCCTCGCGGTGGGCGTGCGGGCGCCGGCAGCTAGGCTCTCCCGCCATGCAAGCCATCGAGCTCGACCACGTTCGTCGCATCTTCCGCACGAGCATCGGCACGCTGCGTCGCCACACGAAGGAGGTCGTCGCGCTCGACGACGTATCCCTCGACGTGGCGGCAGGAGAGCTCTTTGGCCTCATCGGGCCGAACGGCGCAGGGAAGACGACGACGGTGAAGATCCTCACCACGCTCCTCATCCCCACGGACGGTCGCGCCACGGTCCTCGGGCACGACGTCGTCGCCGATACGCGGTTCGTGCGACGGAACGTCGGCTTCCTCTTCGGCGGCGAGCGGGGTCTCTACTTCCGGGTCAGCGGACGCGCCAACCTCGAGTACTTCGCAGAGCTGTACGCCCTGCCGCCGCGCGGGATCGCGAAGCGGGTCGACGAGCTTCTCGCGCTCGTCGGGCTGAGCGACCGGGGCGCCGAGCGCGTCGAGGGCTACTCACGCGGGATGAAGCAGCGGCTTCACCTCGCCCGCACTCTCCTGCACGACCCGCCGGTGCTCTTCCTCGACGAGCCGACGATCGGGCTCGACCCGATCGGCGCGCGCGACCTCCGCGAGACGATCGAACGCCTGCGCGAGCGCGGCAAGACGATAGTGCTGACCACCCACTACATGTTCGAGGCCGACGCCCTCTGCGGTCGCATCGCGGTCATCTCGGGCGGCCGGATCGTCGCCGGCGGCACTCCCGCCGAGCTCAAGCGGCACGTCCGCGACCTGTCCGTCGTTGAGCTCGAGCTGTTCGGCGCTCCGGACGACCTGACCTCGCGGCTGCGGGCGATCGACGGCGTCGACTCGGTCGTCGTCGAGCGTCGGGAGCTCCGGCAGGTCTTCCGCGTTCAGACCGCCGACGGCGAGCGCGCGGTCCCCCGGCTCCTTGGGGTCGTCGGGCAGGTCGACGTCGGGCGCGTCAGCGTCCGCGAAGCGACGCTCGAGGACGCGTATGTGCGGCTGGTCGGGAGGGTCGAGTGACGCACGCGCTACGCGTCCTGCGCACCGGAGCGCTCCTCGAGGCCCGGAACGTGATCACGAGCAACTTCATGCTCTTCTGCGTCTTCGTCCAGCCGTTCTTCATCGGCGTCACGGTCATGTTCATGCTTCGGCATCGTCCCGACTTCGACCCGGTGTACGTCGTCGTCGGCACGGCGCTGAGCGGCATCTGGTCCGCGGTCCTCTTCGAGGGGAACTGGATCATCGGCGGCGAGCGTCGCGTTGGGACGCTCGAGCTCCTCGTGGCCTCGCCCACGCCGCTCCTCCTCGCGATCGGGGGCCGTCTCGCGGGCTCGATGGGGTTCTCGGTCAGCTCGGTCGCGCTCGCCTACGTGATCGTCGCGTGGCTCTTCGGCGCGCCCATCCGGCTGGCGGACGCACCCGGCTTCGCGCTGTCCACGCTCCTCGCGGTCTTCGCCCTCTGGTGCACCGGGATGCTCCTCGCCCCCCTCGGCGTGCTCGCGAGGACGATCAGCCGCTTCGTCGTCATCCTCGAGTACCCCGTGTACGCGCTCTCCGGCTTCCTCTTCCCCATCCTGCTGCTGCCGGGGTGGACGAACCCCATCTCGCTCGCGCTGCCGCCCTTCTGGGCCGCGCAGGCGATGCACATGACGAGCTCGGGCGAGGCATGGGCGCTGCCGCTCGCCGCCGTGTGGGCGATCCTGCTCGGGACCGGTCTGACCGCGCTGCTGATCTCCGTCCCGCTCTTCAGCGCCGTCCTTCGACGTGCGCGAGTGGCCGGGACGCTCTCGCTCACGTGATCGCCTCGGCGCGCTTGCTCGTCGTCAGCTCGATCTTCACGTATCGGGCGCTGTTCAGCTGGCTCAACCCGGCCTCTTACGTCGCCGAGAAGATGCTCTTCCCCGTCGTCCAGATGACCTTCTTCGCGCTCCTCGGCAAGTACGGCGCGGCGCAGCCGCTCGATTTCTACCTCGTCGGCAACGCCCTCCTCGTCGCTTATCAGGCCACGTTCACCGTCGCGAACGCGGTCGGTGACGAACGCTGGCAGGGAACGCTGCAGTACGTCGTGGCCTCCCCCGCGAACCGCGCCATAGTCTTCTTCGGGCGTGGCGTCGGCCACGCGCTCGACGGAACGCTCACGATCGTGGTCGCGTTCCTCATCGCCCTGCTCTACGGGCTCGACCTCTCCCACGCCAACGTCGCCGGCCTCGCCGCTGCCATCTTCGTGGCGAGCTTCAGCGCGACGGCGTTCGGCCTCTTCCTCGGGGCTGCCGCCTATCTCGTGCTCGACGCGAACTTCCTCGCGAACCTGGCGATGTTCGTCCTGCTGCTGCTGACGGGGACGAACGTCCCCCTGTCCGACCTGCCGCCGTTCCTCTCCCCGGTCTCTCAGATCCTGCCCCTGACGCGGTCCGTCGCCGCAGCGCGCATGCTCGCGACGGGCGGTGCGTTCGCCGACGCGATCCCGCTCATCGCGCAGGACGTCGTGATCGGCGCGCTGTGGGGCGTCGCCGGGCTCGTCCTCTTCGGCTGGCTCGAGGTACAGGCGCGCCGCCGGGGGACGCTCGAGGGCTTCTAGCATCCGGCCGTCGTGAGAGCGATGGCCGCCTTCGCGCCGCGCGGAACGCGGCTCCTGCTCGTCAACAGCTTCCTCGCGACGATCCCCATGGGCTTCCTCATGGTCGACGCGCCGCTCTATCTCGCGCGCGTCGGCCTGCCGGCCGTCTTCATCGGACTGCTCTACGCCATCTCCGGGCTCGCCAGCTCGCTCCTCGTCGCGTTCAGCGGGATCCTCGCTGACCGCTTCGGGCGCGCGCGCTTCCTCGTCGCCGGCACGGCGCTGCCCGTAGCGAGCTACGTGATCCTCGCGCTGAGCACGGACCCGGCGTGGCTCGTCGTCGCCGCCGCGCTTGGCGGCGTGGGGCTCGCGAACGGCGCGGCCGGGGCGCTGACGGTCGCAAGCTACGACGCGCTCCTGGCCGAGCGGACGGAAGCGTCGACGCGGACGCACGTGTTCGCGGCGGCGCAGGCGCTGTGGAACCTCGCCATCGCGGTGGGCGCGGCCGCTGCCGGCATCCCGCAGCTGCTCCGTGAGCACGGCCTGGACGACGTCGCCTCCTACCGACCGGCGTTCATCGTCGCGATCGTCATCGGCATCGTCGCGACCGCGAGCATCATGCCTCTCCGCGAGCGTCCGCATGAGACGGCGAGACCGACGGGATGGCTGCCGCGCGAGTCGGGTCGCGCGATCGCGAGGTACTCGCTCGCCATCGGCCTGCTCGGGTTCGGCCTCGGGGTGGCCGTCCAGCTCATGCCGCTCTGGTTCAACGAGCGTTTCGGCGTCGGAGAAGCGGATCTCGCGCCGTGGTTCGCTGTCTCCCAGCTGTCCTCCATCGCCAGCATCGCCGTCGTCCCCTGGCTCGACCGCAGGTTCGGCGCGGGCCGAAGCATCCTGACGATGCAGGTCGGAGCGGGACTGATCCTGGCGTCCATGGTCGCCCTGCCCGTGTTCTGGCTCGCGGCGCTCTTCTACGTCGTGCGGAGCTTTCTCACGAACATCTGCTGGCCGTTCCAGCAGTCGCTGCTCATGAGCACCGTGGCGCCGCACGAGCGCGGCTCCGCCGCGGGCATCGGGTTCGCCGTCTGGGGCCTGGCCAACGCGGTGGGGCCGGGTGTCGCCGGGGTGCTCATCGGGACCGGCGTCCTGGCGCTGCCGCTCCTGGTCGGCGCCGCCGCCTACGCCGCGGCCGGTGCCGCGTTCGGCCTCGGTCTCGCGCGGATCCCTCCGGCGCGCGCTCCGACGGCCGCGACCGCCGCGCTGACGACGCTGCCTCCGGAGCCGCTCCCCTGATCCGCGACGCGGCACGAGCCGCGTCGACAGCTACTCGCCCTGGAAGAGCTGCGTGTTCCCCATGTGCGGCCACACGCGCGCCTGGACGTTCGCGAGGAGCTGGCGCGTGTGGTTGCGGTCGTGGTGCACCCACTCGTGGAGGAGGTCGCGGACGCGGAGCTCCCCCACCTTGGCGTGGACGCACGCGCGATCGAGCTGGTCGGGCTGCAGCGCGCGGACCATCTGAACGCTGCGGTGCCGCAGACCCATCCACTCCATGAAGAGGCTGAGCGCGACCCGGTCGCAGTCCTGCCGTGCCCGCGCGACCGCGGCCTGATCCCAGCCCGGCTCACGCGGGCGGTCCTCCTCGAGGATCCGCTCGATGCGCCCGGCGAAGCCGCGCTTCTCCGCCTCGATGAGGTGGCCGAGCACCTCGTTCACGCACCACTCGCCTTCCGCCGGGTGCCAGCGCGCGTCGGCGTCGTCGAGGGCGTTGATCTCCCCTTCAAGGAGAGTGCACGTCGACTCGAGGAGCCGCGCGATCTGCTCGACGCTCAGGAGTGATGTGGCCATGGCGGGTTCACAGTACCGGCTGCTCGCCGCTCGGGCGCACACTCGCCGCATGACACGGCCTCCGGCGCCGCCGTACCGCGGAGAGGGACCGCACGCGTTGTGGCACGTGAGCGAGGAGACCTATGGGATCGCGTCGTCGCATCGACGCTCGAGTTCAGTGGCAGCCGCCTGCACAACGCCTCCCGCAGGGCTCGCTAGCGTCCCCAGGACCTGATCTAGCGGGGCCCGCTCCGGCGGATGCGACCGCCGACGTAGGAGGCGAAGTCAGCGCCGGGCGGCGCGATCTCGAAGCGCACGTTCGCCTCGCGCTCTCCTTGTCGCTCATACGTCAGACGGAAACGCGGTCCCGGCCCTTCGGCGCTCACGAAGACGGCACGGTCGTCGGTCACCGACACCTGGTAGCGGATCACATGGCCTTCGTTGTCGGCGTATAGCCCTGCGACGTCGCCTCGTTCGACGAAGATGAGCAAGACATCGTCATGCCGGCCCGCGCGACGATCGCCCGCAGGGTACTCGGCCCAGCTCGTGCGGACGATCGCCGAGTCACCGGCGACGAGCGCGAAGGTGGAGCCTCCCGTCGCGCCGGACGGGTCGGGCTCCGCCTCCCAGTCCCCGATGAGCCACTCGAGCGGGCGCAGCGTCAGCGCCATCACGGTCTATGGCTCCCGGCGATACGGGGCGTTCTGCTCGAGCGCGCCGACGTACTGCGGAAGACGCTTCGCGCCGATCATCTGACGGATCGCCATGATCTCGCCGATGTGGAACCAGTAATGGAACGTCATGCGGCGGATCGCCGACCCGAGGCTTTGGCCGCTGCGCTTTCCGCCCGGCGTCGGGAGATCGCGGAGTAGGGCGCGCGTCGTCAAGCTGTCGAGGAACGGATCGGCCGCCGTGGTGATCTCCCGCCATGCGGCTAGCGTCTCGGCGAACGCGGGAGTGCTCATCTTCGCGCCGAACGCGAACTCCTTCTGGACGTCCCGGCGGGGCATCAGCCGTTGCGCGCGGTGCAGCAAGTACCGCTGCTCCTGCCAGGCCAGATGTCCGACGATCCAGCCGATCGAGTTCATCTGACCGTGGTGCACGAGCGCATCCTTCGCTGTAACGCCGGCCAGCGCGCGGAGCCACTCCGATCGCGTGAAGCGCAGCTGCTCGACGACCGGATGTGGGCGGCGGCTCATTCCGTTGACTCCTCGACTGGATGCTCTACCACTTCCTCGATGACGTCGTAAGAGAACCCGCGCTGCGCGAGGTACTGGTGGATCTTCCGCTTTCGCTCCGCCTCGTCCATCGCCTGCCAGCGCGTGATGGGCCGTCGGATCGCCTCGCGAGCGCGCTTCACATCGGCATCCGGCTCTCGCTCGCCGAGCACGACCTCGATGACCTCGCGCGCGACGCCCTTTTGCATCAGCTCGCTGACGATCGCGCGCTCGCCGCGCGGGCGGTGCTCGTCGCGCTGCTCCACCCAGTAGCGCGCGAACGTTTCGTCGTCGAGGTAGCGCTGCGCGCGCAGCGTGTCGATCGCCTTGTCGATCGCGGCGTCATCGAACCGCTTCGAGCGGAGGTGCCGCGTGATCTCGGCGACGCTGCGCGGCCGTGGCCCGAGATAGCGAACGGCGACGTCGTACGCGTCACCTCGTGGGGCGCTCGACGTCGCCGCGCGACGCGATCTCCGCGTGGCCTTCCTAGTCCTGCTCGATCTCGCGCCTGTCGGCACGAGACGCTTCTTGTCTCGCTCGCACCGGCAAAGCCGGATGCTCGCTCGTCCTAATCTTCCGCGCCCGCCGCCGCGATCGCGGCATTGCCGGACTGCTCGCGCACCTTCGCCTCGACCTCGGCCGCGACCTCCGCGTGTTCCCGCAGGAACTGCTTCGCGTTCTCGCGGCCCTGACCCAAGCGCTGCTCGCCGTAGTTCAGCCAGGCGCCGTACTTCGAGAGCACGCTCGTCGCGAGGCCCATGTCGATGAGGCCGCCCTCGCGCGAGATGCCCTCGACCGCAAGGATCTCGAGCTCGGCGAGCTTGAACGGCGGCGCGACCTTGTTCTTGACGACCTTCACCCTTACGCGGCGCCCGATGACGTCGGTGCCCTGCTTGATCGGCTCGATCGGCCGAACGTCGAGGCGGACCGACGCGTAGAACTTGAGCGCGCGCCCTCCCGTAGTGACCTCCGGATTGCCGAACATGATCCCGATCTTTTCTCGCAGCTGATTGATGAACATGACCGTCGTCTTCGTCTTCGAGACCGTGCCCGTGAGCTTGCGGAGCGCCTGGCTCATGAGGCGCGCCTGGAGGCCCACGTGCGAGTCCCCCATCTCGCCCTCGATCTCCGCCTTCGGGACGAGGGCCGCCACGGAGTCCACGATGACGAGGTCCACCGCGCCGGAGCGCACGAGCGTGTCGGCGATCTCGAGCGCCTGCTCGCCGTTGTCCGGCTGCGACACCAGCAGCTCGTCGGTGTTGACGCCGCACGTCCGCGCCCACCCCGCGTCGAGCGCGTGCTCGGCGTCGATGAACGCCGCCGTGCCGCCCGAGCGCTGGACGCTCGCGGCCGCGTGGAGCGCGAGCGTCGTCTTGCCCGATGCCTCCGGCCCGTAGATCTCGACGACGCGCCCGCGCGGGTACCCACCCACCCCGAGGGCGAGGTCCAGCGGCAGCGAGCCGCTCGGGATCACGTCGATCCGCTCGCCGGCGGTGCCGCCGAGCTTCATGATCGAACCCTTCCCGAACTGCTTCTCGATCTGCAGGATGGCCTGGTCGATGGCCTTCGAGCGCTCTGTCATGGGCATCTCGTCACTTCCTCACTTCGCCGTCGTCGCCGCGCTGATCGGTCCCGGCTTGCACGAGGAAGCATCGGCATCCGGCTGACCGCGCTCAGAACTGATCGCGCTCCTTGCGCTTGGGCTTCACGACCTCGAAGGTCATCGACTCCAACACCGGCACCCCTGACGACTTCCTCTTGAGCTCGCGCTCGAGCTGCTCCTTGGACTTCTTCTTGTTCTTCTTGTCCTTGATGTCGCCGCGTCCACTGGGCACGCTGGTCACCCCTTCGCTTTCACTCACGGGGAGCATAGGGCACCTAACATCGCCGGCGATGCCGCGTCCGGCGCGCGTCACGACACGCACGGGCGACTCCGGGGAGACGTCCCTCTTCGGCAAAGGGCGCGTGCGCAAGACCGACCCCCGGATCGTCGCCCTCGGCGACCTCGACGAAGCGCAGTCCGCGCTCGGCGTCGCTCGCGCGAGCGTTCCGGCGGCGGAGCGGTCGCTCCTGCTCGATCTGCAGCGCGGCCTCTACCGCGTCATGGCCGAGGTCGCCACCCCGACCGCGGACGTCCCGCGTCTCCGCGAGCGCATCGACGCCGACGCCGTCTCGTCCATCGACGCGCTCGTCGATGGACTGCGCGAGCGCGCCGGCGCCGAGGGCCGCTTCGTCGTGCCGGGCGAGGACGTGGCCTCCGCGACGCTGGACGTCGCGCGGACGGTCGTCCGGCGCGCGGAGCGCTCCGTCGTCGGCCTCGCCGACGCGAAGCTCCTGGACGGCGAGCACCTCGTCCCCTGGCTCAACCGCCTCTCGGACGTCGTGTTCCTCCTGGCGCGCGTGGTCGAGCCGGCGCGCACGGCGGCATCCACCGCGAAGCGGGGCCGGGCCGAGCGCTAGCGGCGGGCTACCGCAGCCAAGGCGGCGGATCCCAGCGGTCGGGCAGCACTGTCACCTTCACCGGCGTCTCCGCCGCGGTCTCCGCCGCCTGCTGGATCTGATCGATGAGCATCGGCCCGTAGGGACAGAACGGCGTCGTCAGCACCATGCGCACTTCCGCCTCCGCCGGGTCGTCGAAGCGGATCTCCCGGATGAGGTCGAGGTCGATGACCGACAGCCCGATCTCCGGGTCGAGGACGGCCTGGAGCGCGTTCAGGATCTTCTCCTGCTTCTCGGCCTCGCCCACCACGCGGTCCGCGCCCTCCGGCGCCTTCGGCTCCTTCGTCTCGTCCGTCACTTCTCCGGCTCCTCCTTCTACTAACGGCGCGTCGCAAGCCATCCGACGAGGCTCAACACGAGGGTAAGGGCGACGCTCAGCACGATGGACGTCGCGATCGGCGCGTACATCGACCAATGCTCGCCCCCGATCTGGATGTCGCCCGGCAGACGGCCCAGGAACGGGATGCGGCCCCCGACCATGAGTGCGAGGCCGATGAGCACCACGACGATCCCGATGACGACGAGAGACCGCCCGACCGCAGATAGCTCCATCGACGCCCGACCTCCTGTGTCGATCCATTGTCCCATCCATGGATAGGCTGGTCAGGGCCTGTCGCGCACGACGGCCTTATAGCCCTATAGCCCTCGCCGTTCGGCGAGGGCTATAGGCCGACCGGTCCCCGGGCTGGGGCCGGTCAGCCCTCGGGACGTACCCGGTCGGCCCAAGCGCGTGGGACCAGAGGCCCTCAAAGTCCGGGCCATTCGGTCCCCGCCCATTGGGTCGTATGCGGGGGCCGCTACGGGAGGCGCGCATGGCCATCAGATCGGTCGAGCAGCCGGAAGCCGCGACCCTCGGATCCTCGCCCGCGCGTCGCCTCGCGACCGCACGCCGCGAAGGGGCGGAGGCGCACTTCGGGCCGACAGACCCCGCGGTCGACCTTCTCCGCCTGCCGCTCGTCGGCCAGCTCCTCGACCGCGCGGTGCACAGCCGGCGCTTCCAGTTCGCGGCCATCCTGCCGAATCAGATCGTCTTCTGGCTGGTCATCGTGACCGCGCTCATCGGCGTCGCCCATCCGAACCATAACTTCGCCACCGTCATCACATGGTTCGTGTGGTTCTGCGTCGTCTTCCTTCTCATGGTGGGCGTCGGCCGGGGGTGGTGCCTCATGTGCCCCTTCGGCGGCGCGGGCGAATGGGTCCAACGTCTCAGCTTCTGGCGGCGCCGCCCTTCTTCCATCGGGCTCCACCGGCGTTGGCCACGCCGGCTGGCGCGCTACGGGATGCTGCCCTCCCTCGTGGTCTTCCTCGCGCTCACCTGGGTCGAAGAGTTCCTCAACATCGCGGGGCCGGGTAAGCCGATCCTCACCGGTCTCCTCGTCAGCTTCATCATCCTGCTCGCCGTCTCGATGCTCTTCGTGTTCGAGCGGCGCACGTTCTGCCGGTACCTGTGCCCCCTCACCTGCCTCATCGGGAGCGTCGGGTCGACGGGCATGGTCGCGGGACTCCGGACGCGCGACCGCGACGTCTGTCTCAGCTGCGCGACGAAGGACTGCATGCGCGGGAGCGAGCGGGGCTACCCGTGCCCGTGGTACGAATGGCCGGGCAGCGCGACGTCGAACCTCCTCTGCGGCCTCTGCACCGAGTGCGTGAAGAACTGCCCCAAGGACAACGTCGGTCTGTTCGTGCAGAAGCCTCTCACCTCCGTGATCGCGCCCCTCCGCCGGCGCGCCGACGTGGCGCTGATCGTCGTCGTGCTCTTCGGCCTCGCCATCTTCCAGCAGGTCAATGCGCTCGACGTCTACGGCAACCTCGACGACGCGCTCAACAAGCTCCTGAGCTTCCCGTCCTACCCGGATCCCGTCGACTACCTCGGTATCGTCGCGGTCATCGCGGCCCTCACGGCGGGCTGGATCTGGCTCGTGCGGTCGGCGTTCGCGCGCCGCAGCGGCGCGCCGGCAGCCGGCGCGCCCGCGGTCCGGCGCTTCGGCGCCTGGTTCGTCCCGCTTTCGTACGGGCTCATCCCGCTCATGGCGGTCGACTACCTGGCGCGGCAGCTCCCGAAGTTCTGGCTCGACGCGCCCAAGCTGATCGGCGCCGTCTCGGACCCCTTCGGATACGGGTGGGACCTCTTCGGGACCGCGCACCTTCCGATCGTCAACGCGCAGATCCTCGACACGGGCGGCGTGATCGTCACGCAGGTCGCCGTCGTCGCCCTCGGAACGCTCGGCGCCGTGTACGCGACGCTCCGCATCGCGCGGCGCGATCTCGGGCCCCTGACGGACCACCCGCGTGCCCTCGCGGTCGTCGCCGCGGCGGCATGGGGCATCGGCGGCGTCGCCGTGGCGGCGCTGTACGTCGCGATGGGAGCGGCAACGTGAGCGCACAGATCAGCAGCATCGTCGCGGACCACGCCAGCGTCAGCATCGACGAAGAGCGCTGCGCGGGCTGCCAGGAATGCGTCATCCGTTGCCCCACGCACGCGCTCGCCATCGATACGGAGCGGTGGATCGCCGACGCGGACGACGAGCTCTGCGTCGGATGCCGCCAGTGCGAGCGCGTGTGTCCGTACAGCGCGATCGCGGTCACCGGCCCACGCATCGTCGCTCCGCGCATCGACGACGCTCCGCTGCGTCCCGATCCCCTCGACGGAGACCGGCGCGAGACGCGCTCGGGCTTCGCCGGCTGGCCCGAGGCGCTGCGCGAGGCCGAGAGATGCCTCGCCTGCCCCGACCCGACGTGCATGGAGGGCTGTCCCGCCCACAACGACATCCCCGGCTTCATCGCCGCCGTCCGGCAGCGCGACCTGGTGGCCGCCGCCGACGTCCTATCGCGTTCGACCATGCTTCCGGGCGTGTGCAGCCGCGTCTGCGACCAGAGCGTGCAGTGCGAGGGGGCCTGCTCCTGGGCGCTCGCGGGCGGTCAGGCGGTCTCCATCGGCCGTTTGGAGCGCTTCGTCGCCGACCGCGGCCCGGAGCCGCGCGTCCAGAGAGCGAGCGTCGAAGGCGCGGGGCTGTCCGTCGCGATCGTCGGCTCCGGCCCCGCGGGGCAGGCGGCCGCGTGGGAGCTCCTCGCCGCGTCGGCGCGCGTCACGATGCTGGAGAAGGACGCTGAGCCGGGTGGCGTCCTGCGCTGGGGCATCCCGTCCTTCACGCTGCCGGCCGCCGTCCGGCGAGGCTACCTCGACGCGCTCGTCGCGGCCGGCCTCGTCGTGACCACGGGCCGCGCCCTCGGACGGGACGTCGCGATCGACGATCTTCTCGCCGACCACGATGCGGTCATTCTCGCGCACGGGGCCTCCACGCCGCTCCGTCTCCCGGTATCGGGCATGGACCTCCCCGGCGTGGAGGACGCGACGGCGTGCCTCGAGCGGGCGAAGCCCGCGCTCGAGAGCGGCGGACAGCCGCAGGGCTACCCGCGCGGCATCCGCGTTCTCGTCCTCGGGGGCGGCAACACCGCCATGGACGTGGCCCGCACCCTCCGCCGCTCCGGCGCGGAGGTCACCGCGGTCGAGTGGATGGATGAGCGCTTCGCGCGCGTGCGTCCCGACGAGCTCGCGGACGCGCGCGCCGAAGGAGTGGACGTCCGCTTCACGACGACCGTCGACCGGCTCGAGGGCGACGCGCAAGGCGTGCGCACGGCGTGGCTGCGGCGCACGGTGCAGCGACTGAGCACCAAGCCTCCGGTGGTCGTGCCCGGTGCGCCGGAGCCTCTCGCGGTCGACCGCGTCGTCGTCGCGCTGGGCTACCGCGTCGACCGTGCCGTCGCGGGGAGCGTCGTGGACCTTCCCCTGCGCGTGGACGACCGGGCACGTACCTTCCCCGACCGCCGCTGGATCGCGAGCGGCATCCCGACGGGACCGGCGCTGGCCGTCGGGACGCAGGCGCTGCAGCGCGAGGCCGGTCTCGCCGTGGCGGCGTCGGCCGTCCACTCGGGATGGTGGGTCCGGCTGTGGCAACGCGAGCCGCGCGCCCGATCCCGAGCGGAGGTGTGGGGGCAGCTGTGGCGGCGACAGGAAGAAGCCGCGGCCGCCGAGGCGCGCGCGCCGCGCGCGGAACGCGTGTGGGTCGTCGGCGACGCGCTCGTCGGACCGGCGACGGTCGTCGGAGCCATGGCCCAGGGCCGCGCCGCCGCGCGCGCCGTACTGCACGCGCGGCCGGCCCGGACGGGGAGCTAGTCGGCCTCGGCCGCGGAGAGCGGCACGATCTTGCGCGTCTCGACCTCTTCCATCTTCGAGTGGCCCTCGAAGACGACGCCCTTCTCGATCATCAGTGACGGGGTCGAGACGTCGCCCTTCACCCGGGCCGGGGTGTGCAGCTCGACGGCGCGCGTCGCGTTGATGTTCCCGCCGACCTGCCCGTGCACCACGATCGTGCCGCACGAGATCTCGGCCTGCACCTTCGCGCCCTCGCCGACGATGAGCGTGTCGCTCGTCGTGATCTCGCCGGTGAAAGTGCCGTCGATGCGGACGGTCCCCTCGAAGGCCAGCTTGCCGTCGAACTCGGAGCCCTTGCCGAGCAGCGCGTTCAGCTCGCCGGTCGGAGCGGGACTCGCCGCGGGAGTGAAGTCGCGCGTGAACTCGCGATCGCGATCCGCCATGTCGCTCTCCCTCGTCACGACCGGCTCGTCCACACCCTCGAGGCGCGATGCCTCCGGGTCCGGTCGTAGTTTGGTGGGCTCGCCACCGAAGCGTCGCAGCATGTCCGTTCGTCCCTTCCGCTATGCCGAGCGGCCGATCCTAGCAGCGCCTGCCTCGCTAACGCACCATCCGGCCCTACGTTGCCCCGAATGTTGCGCATGCTTCGGCGCTAGGAGCGCTCCCACAGAGGCGTGCCGCCCGGCGGCGTCGCGCCGAGGTGGCGGTACGCGCGGTCCGTCGCGACGCGCCCGCGCGGCGTGCGCTGGATGAACCCTTCCCGCAGTAGGTAGGGCTCGTACACGTCCTCGATCGTCTCGGCGTCCTCGCTGAGCGCGGCGCCGAGGGTCTCGAGCCCGACCGGTCCGCCGCCGAACTTCTCGACGATCGCGCGCAGCAGCATGCGGTCGACGTTGTCGAGCCCCACGTCGTCGACCTCGAGCGCGCCGAGCGCCTCGCGCGCGATGGCGACCGTGATACGCCCGTCGTGCAGGACCTGCGCATGGTCGCGGACGCGCTTGAGGAGCCGGTTCGCGATGCGCGGGGTGCCGCGGGCTCGCCGCGCGATCTCGCTCGCGGCCTCGGCGTCGATCTCGATGGACAGGATGCGCGCGGCCCGGGCGATCACCTCCTCGAGGTCCGCGGGCTCGAAGAGATCGAGCCGGTACTGCGCGCCGAAGCGGTCGCGCAGCGGAGCGCTGAGACGGCCGATCCGCGTCGTCGCCCCGACGAGCGTGAAGCGCGGCAGCGGGAGGCGCAGCGTGCGCGCGCCGGGTCCTTTGCCCAGCACGATGTCGAGGTGGAAGTCCTCCATCGCCGGATAGAGGACCTCCTCGACGACGCGCGGCAGGCGATGCACCTCGTCGATGAAGAGAACGGTCCCCGGCTCGAGGCTGGTGAGGATCGCCGCGAGATCGCCCGCCCGCTCGATGGCCGGGCCGCTCGTCACGCGGATGGGCACCGCGAGCTCGACGGCGATGACGTGCGCGAGCGAGGTCTTCCCCACTCCGGGCGGGCCGTAGAGCGCGACGTGCTCGAGCGGCTCGGCGCGCCGGCGCGCGGCCTCGATGAGGATCCGCAGCTGCTCCTTGACCTTGCGCTGGTCGATGTACTCGTCGTCGGTCAGCCGTCGCGGCCGGAGGGTCTGCTCGAGCGAGCGTTCGTCCTCGCGTGCCTGCGGCGTCACGGCGCGAGCTTCGGTCATGCCGGCGCGCCGATCGGCGTGCTCGCGCCGAGCGGCGCCGCGGGGAGCCGGTAGCGCGCACGCGCGTCGGTCACCAGGTCGACGACGCGCGCCGCCGCGCCCGCGCGCGGCACGTTCTCGACGTCGTCGCGCGACCGCGCCTTCACCTCGATCGTCCCCGCCTTCAGTCCGCGCGCGCTCACCGTCACGCGGAGCGGGATCCCCAGGAGGTCGGCGTCGGCGAACTTCACGCCCGCGGATACGTCGCGGTCGTCGTAGAGCACCTCGACGCCCGCCGCTTCGAGCTCCGCGACGACGGCTTCCGCCGCGTCGCGGACGGCGGCGTCATTCATCGGCAGGGCCACGACGTGCGCCTCGAAAGGCGCGACGCTCATCGGCCAGACGATGCCGCGCTCGTCGTGGTTCGTCTCGATGATCGTCTGGACGGCGCGACCGATGCCGATGCCGTAGCTCCCGAACATGAACGGCTTGCGCGTCCCGTCCTCGGCGAGGTAGGTCGCGTTCATCTTGTCGGCGTAGTAGGGACCGAACTTGAAGATGTTGCCCACCTCGACGCCGCGCTTGATCGAAAGCTTCCCGCCGCAGCGCGGGCAGGCGTCGCCCTCGCGCACGTCGTGGACGTCGGCGCGCTCGCCCTGGAAGTCGCGCCCAAGGACGACGTCGCGGAGGTGCGTGTCGGGCTTGTTCGCTCCGGTGACGTAGGGCTTTCCGGCCTCGACGCTGGCGTCGACGATGACCCGGGCCTTCAGCAGGCCGACCGGGCCCATCGAGCCGGCGACGGCGCCGAGCGCGGCGAAGTCCGCGTCGCCGGCGTAGGCGAGGTTCGGCACCCCGAGGAGCTTGCGTAGCTTCGGCTCGCTGAGGTCGCGGTCGCCCGGCAGCAGCACGAGGACGCGCTCGCCCGACGACAGCCGGAACAGGAGGCTCTTGAGCAGGTCGACGGGGGGCGTCTTGAGGAACGCGGCCAGGTCGGGGATGGTCTTGATCCCCGGCGTCGACAGCTCGGACGGCGCGGGGACGGCGGCGGCGCCGCCGGGCGCGACGTCGATCCGGCGGCGCGCCTTCTCCATGTTCGCCCGGTAGTCGCACGTGGTGCAGAGCACGAGGCGGTCCTCTCCCACGTCGGTGAGCACCTGGAACTCGTGCGCGACGTCGCCGCCCATGTTCCCGGTGTCGGACTCGACGCTGATCGCCTTCAGCCCCATGCGCTCGAAGGATCGCGCGTACACCTCGTACTGCAGCCAGTAGGAGCGGTCGAGGCCCTCCATGTCCTTGTCGATCGAGTACGCGTCCTTCATCACGAACTCGCGCACGCGCAGCAGTCCGGCTCGCGGCCGCGCCTCGTCGCGCCCCTTCTCCTGGAAGTGGTACACGACGGCGGGCAGCTGCCGGTACGACTGGATCTCCGTCCGCGCGTGGTGCATGACCAGCTCCTCGTGCGTGTACGCGACCATGTACTCGTGCCCGCTGTGGTCGCGCGTGCGGAACGTGACGGGCTCGAGCGCGTCCCAGCGGCCCGTCTCCTGCCAGTATTCGGACGGCGTGATGACGGGAAGGCGGACCTCCTGCGCCCCCACGCGGTCCTCCTCTTCGCGGATGATCTGCTCCACCTTCCGCGCGACGCGCAAGCCGAGGGGCAGCCACGTGTAGAGGCCGGACGCGAGCGGGCGCGCGATCGCCGCGCGCAGCATGAGCTGATGGCCGGGCGTCTGCGCCTCGGCCGGCGCGTCGCGAAGGGTGCGACCGAACAGATGTGACTGTCTCATGACGAACTCCCGAGGGATGTTATGGGGCCGCGCGTGGAGGCCGACGCCGGGCGGCGTCGGCTAACGCGGGGATCGGCGCAGTGACCCTCGGGCGATGGACATCGCGGTCATTCTAAAGGACGCGACCGAGCGTCTCCCACACGGTCTGCTGGATGTCCGGAGGCGTCGCCGATCCGGGCTCGACGCGGCGGGAGACGACGTCGTTCTGCTGCATGTAGAGGAAGGACAGCGCCTGGACCATCTGCAGCGCCTCGCTGCGGCGCTCGAGGTGCTTCCAGCGCAGGATCTCCGCGCGGCCGCGCGTCAGCCGCTGGTGGATGCGGTCGAGGCGGACGTAGTCGGGCGACTCGGGCCAGCGCTGCTTCCCGATGTCGATGCCCATGACGAACGTGACGTCGACGAGCTCGGCCGCGCTGAAGTCGTTGCCGCGGAACTCGTTCATCGTGCGCTTGGGGTCGAGCTCGTTCGCCGCCGGCCCCCACGGACGGCCGTAGAAGCGGACGTGCGCCGTGCGGCCGCCGAAGTGACAGTCGACGAACTCGGCCGTCGTGGCGTTCCAGCCGCTCATGTCCGCTCCGTCGAAGACGCAGCCCTCGAAGCGCGTCGCGCGCGGGTCGACGCCGCGCAGGTCGACGCCGTCGAAGCGGCACTCGCGGAAGACGTTCCGCTCTTTCGCGCGGAAGAGCGGGAGCAGCTTCTTGTCGAGCGTCGCCTTGCGGAAGTCGCACGAGACGAAGGTGCATCCGGTCGGCGCGAGCCGATCGAACGACGCGCGCGAGAAGTCGACGTCCGCGACGCGGGCGTGCTGCAGCAGAACGAGACCGGGAAGCCCGGTCGCCTCGGCGACGGCCATGAGCGGCGAAAGCCTAACGCCCGCGCATCCGGATCGGGTCTCGGCCCCGACGCGACCAGGTCACGCCGAGCGCTTCCCAGCGGCCCCGTTAGCTCCGGCGCCCCGCCGGTACGGACCGGCCGGGCGTCAGCTGGCCCTCATGGCTCAGCTTGGGCGCCTTGTCGGCGTACGGCTCCAGGCCGTTCTCCATCAGGATCTTGTCGATCTCGGCCAGCAGGGCGTCCATCAGCTCCGCCTCCGGGTAGGTCCCGACGACCTTCCCCTTGCGGAAGATGGCGCCCTTCCCCACCCCTCCGGCGATGCCGACGTCGGCGTCCTTGGCCTCCCCCGGACCGTTCACCTCGCAGCCCATGACGGCGACCTTCATCGGGTACGGGAGGGCCTTGAGGCGCTCCTCGGCGACCTTCGCCAGCGGGATGAGGTCGATGTCGGCGCGCCCGCACGAGGGGCAGGCGACGAGCGTGAGCCCCTGGTCGCGGAGGCCCAGCGACTTGAGGATGTCGAAGCCGGCCTTCACCTCCAGCACCGGGTCCTCCGACAAGGAGACGCGGATGGTGTCGCCGATGCCCTCGTAGAGGAGGACGCTCATCCCGGCGGTCGAGCGGATCGACCCCGCGAGGAGCGTCCCCGCCTCGGTGACGCCGAGGTGGAGCGGGTACGGGACGAGCTTCGCCAGGCGGCGGTAAGCGGCGATCATCGTCGGCACGTCGAACGCCTTGACGCTCACGACGATGTCGTCGAAGTCGAGCGAGTGGAGGATGCCGATCTCGCTCATCGCGAGGTCGACCATGCGCTGCGCCTCGTCCCGCGTCTCGTCGGGCTTGCGGTCGCCGATCGACCCGTGGTTCACGCCGATGCGGATCGGCGTCTTGCGCTCCCTGGCCTTCTTCACGACCTCGCGGACGCCGTCCTTGTTGTGGATGTTCCCCGGATTGAGGCGGAGCTTGTGGACGCCGGCGTCGAGCGCGGCCATCGCGAGCCGCCAGTCGAAGTGGATGTCGGCGACGACCGGCAGGATGCTGCGGCGGACGATCTCCGGCAGCGCCTCCGCGGCGCGCTTGTCCGGGACCGCGACGCGCGCGATCTCGCACCCCGCCTCCTGCAGCCTCTCGATCTGACGGATCGTCGCCTCGACGTCGTGCGTGAGGGTCGTGCACATCGACTGCACGCGCACCGGCGAGTCGCCGCCGATCGACGTGCCGCCCACGTACACGCGCTTGCTCGGCCGCCGTGTCCGGGGGCCGGGACGGTCGGCGGGAGCCGTGAGGTCGACCTTCAGCGGAGCCGCATCCATGCCACTAGCCTAACCGCCCGCTCGCGCGCCGCGGTCGATCGTCGATCACACTGCCAGGCGATGGATGCGTACCTTCTCCTCAAGTTCGTCCACGTCCTCCTGGCGATCCTCGCGGTCGGCTACAACTTCTCGTACGGCGTGTGGCGCGCCCTTGCCCGCGGCGACCGTGAGCGCGTTCGCTTCGCGCTGGCCGGTATCCAGCGTCTCGACCGCATCGCCAACGCGGGCTACGGGCTGCTCCTCGTCACCGGCCTGGCGATGGTGTTCCTCCACAACATCCCGATCCGGACGTTCTGGGTGGAGACCTCGATCTCGCTGTGGATCCTCGTGGCGGTCGTCGGCATGGCCGTTTACGCGCGCGTGGCGCGCCGTCAGCGCGCCCTGCTGGACTCGACCGGTCCGGACGACCCCGCCTACCGCGCGGCCGACGCGCGCTCGACCCAGCTCGGGATCGGCGTCACGATCCTGGTGGTCATCATCGTGTTCCTGATGGTGGTGAAGCCGACCCCCTAGGCGCTCGCGCCGGTGTAGCTCCGCACGCCGATCTTCCAGAAGGCACGGGACACCACCCAGGCGATGACCGTCGCCGCGACGACGGCCGCGAGGGTCGGCGCGTCGACGAGTCCGACGATCGCCTTGGCCGGGACGGTCACCGCTATCCCGACCGGAACGACGGTCGACATCGTGACGCGCAGCCAGCCCGGGTAGATGTCGATCGGGAAGCGGCCGGCGTCGATGAATGCCCAGAAGATCGCGAGCAGGTTGTCGACGCGCACGAACCAGAACGCGAACGTGCTGAGTACCAGGAGCAGCGCGTAGATGAGGACGAAGCCGCACACGAGCGTCACCGCGAACGCGAGCGCGGTCGCGGGAGTCACGACGGCGGCGAGACGCGCGACGCCGTAGACGGTGATGGCGACGCCGACGAGCACCTGCAGCGTCTGCACCGTCTGGAAGTGGCGGAAGCTCACCATGAACTGGCTGCTGATCGGCTTGAGCAGGATGAAGTCGAGCGTCCCTTCGCGCACGTGCTCCATGAATCGCTCGAAGCTCGGCTGGAGCACGAGCTCCTCGACGCCCTGCACGATGTAGTAGACGCCGAGGAGGACGATCATCTGCTCGAGCGTCCAGCCGTTCATCGCCTGTGTGTAGGCGTAGAGGATGAGGACGGCGCCGACGCTGGTGACAACGACGATGAGCATCTGGCCGATCTCGAGGAGCAGGTTGACGCGGTACTCCAGCGCGAACTGCAGCTCGGTCCGCGCGAAGAGCGCGAGCAGGCGGAGGTAGCGGCGCATCAGGCGCCCACCGCGGAGTACTCACGGAGGCCGGCGTTCCAGACGATGCGGTAGAGGACCGCGGCGACGAGGAGCCACACCGCCTGCGCCGCGATGAGGAGGAGCGACGTCGTGACGTCGTGCGCGCCGCGCAGGATGTCCGTCGGCACGCCGAGCATGTACCCGAACGGGAGCGCGTAGGCGATGGCCGACAGCGGCCCGGGGAGTAGCGCGAGGGGCGCGATCTGGCCGGCGAAGATGAACGCGGTGCGCTGGTAGAAGTGCACGAGCGCCTGGACGCGCGTCGTCCAGAACGCCGCGCTCGCGACCACCCACCCGAAGACGAAGGACAGCGCGGCGCCGAGGACGACGCTCACCGTGCCGAGGACGATGTCGATCGGGCCGACGTGGAAGCGCGCGCCGAAGGTGAGCGCGACGAGGACCGCGACGGGGATCACCATCGCCGCGGTGACGACCTTCCAGAGGACGTTGTTCACGATCGCGTAGTGGAGCGGGTGCAGGGGACGCAACAGCTTCGGCGACAGGCGTCCCTGGCGGACCTCCCACTCGAACTCGAAGAAGTCGAACGACGTCGTCAGGTGCGTGACGAGGATGGAGAGCGCGTAGTAGGCCGCGAGGTCGGAGCGCTGGAAGCTCCCGAGGCGGCCGCCCTGCGACGCCGCGACGGAGAGCCACGCCGCGAGGAAGATGATCGGGCGCACGAACGAGAAGAGCGCGTAGAGGAAGGTCGCGACGCGGTACTGCAGCATGATCTGGATCTGCTGCACGGCAAGGGCGCGGTAGACGCCGATCATGAGCGCGGTGGCACGGCCGCACCGGCGAAGACGCGGTCGATGACGTCCTCGATGGCGGGATCCTCCACCGAGATGTCGGCGAGCGATCCCTCCAGATCGCGCACGATGCGCGCCGTCCGCTCCGCGACGGACTCGCGCGGGACGCGCAGGACGACGACGCCTTGCTCCCGCGACACGACCGTGCCGAGCTCGTCGAGGAACGCTGACCCGGCGCCGTCGTGGAGCGTCACGGTGATGACCTTGTACGGCGCCATCCTCTGGGCGAGCTCGCCGAGAGGACCGTCGTAAAGGAGGTGGCCGTGGTGGATGACGATGACGCGCTTGCAGAGCGCCACGATGTCGTCCATGTAGTGGCTCGTGAGGAGGATGGTCGTTCCCGACCGGCGGTTGTGCTCGGCGACGAAGCCGCGTATCCGCGACTGCATCGACACGTCGAGGCCGAGGGTCGGCTCGTCGAGGAAGGCGACGCGCGGCGAATGGATGAGCCCCGCCGCGAACTCCACCTTCATCCGCTCACCCAGGCTGAGGTTGCGCACCGGCTTCCCCAGCAGCGGCCCCAGGTCGAGCAGCTCGGTGAGCTCGCGCAGCGTCGAGCGGTAGCGCTCCTCCGGCAGGCCGTAGATCTCCTGGAGGACGCGCAGCGAGTCGGCCGCCGCGATATCCCAGACGAGCTGCGTCCGGTTGCCCATGAGGAGCGCGATGCCGCGCAGGAATCCGTCCTCGCGGCGCCAGGGGACGTGCCCGATGACGCGCGCCTCGCCCGACGTCGGATACAGCAGGCCGGAGAGCATCTTGAGCGTCGTCGTCTTGCCGGCGCCGTTCGGTCCGAGGAAGCCGACCACCTCGCCCGCCTCGACGCCGAAAGAGATGCCGGACACGGCCGTGATCTCGCGGAAGCTGCGCCGCACCACGGAGCGCAGCGTCGCGCTGAGCCCTTCGCTCCGCTCGTGAACGCGGTACACCTTCGTCAGATCGTGGACGTCGACGACGAGCTCGGTCATGGGCGGCGAAGCGTAGACCACGCGCGCGCGTGGGATGCGCCGTGAGGATCGCGCTCGTCGCGCCGCTCGTGTCGCGGATCGACGACCGGCAGATCCAACCGGGCGGCGCACAGGCGCTCCTCGCCGACCTCGCGGCCGGTCTCGCGTCGCGGGGCCATCGCGTCACGCTGCTCGCCGCGACCGGATCGCGCGTGACGGGGGTCGAGGCGATCGAGCTCGGGCTCGACGCGGACCGCTTCGCGCCCGCCGTGCTCGGTCGCGCGGCGCGGCGCTCCGACGACGCGGCGCAGCGCCTCGGCTTCGCGATCGTCGCCAGATGGCTCGCGGAGCACCGCGATGCCTGGGAGGTCGTGCACGCCCACGCCTACGACGCGCCGGCCTTCGACGCGCTGCGCCCGCTCCGCCCCGTCGTCCACACCTTGCATCTCGCGCCGCTCGATCCCCCGGTCGTGGCCGCCGCCGCGGCAGCCGTGCGCGCCGGCGCGACGCTCGCCAGCGTCTCGCGCGCGAACGCCGCGGCCTGGACCGCGGCCGGCGCGCCGACCGACGAGGTGCTGCCGAACGGCGTCGACGTAGACGCGATCCCCTACTCCGCCTCCGGCGGCTCGGATCTCCTCTTCGCCGGCCGCATCTCGCCCGAGAAGGGACCGCAGGTCGCGATCCGCGTCGCGCGCCGCGCCGGCCGCGCGCTCGTGCTCGCCGGGCCCATCTACGACCGCGGCCACTTCGCCGCCGCGGTCGAGCCGCTCCTGGCCGCCGACGCGCGCTACGCGGGTCCGCTCGCGCGCGACGAGCTCCACCGGCTCATGGGCGCCTCGGCCGCGCTCCTCCTGCCGGTCCGCTGGGACGAGCCGTTCGGTCTCGTGGCGGTGGAGGCCCAGGCCGCGGGCACGCCCGTCGTCGCGTTCGCGCGCGGCGGGCTCGTCGAGCTCGTTGCCGACGGCCGCACCGGCTTCCTCGTGCCGCGCGACGACGAGGACGCGTTCGTGGCCGCGCTCCGTCGCGTCGGGGAGATCGACCGCGCGGAGTGCCGTCGCAACGCGCTGCGCTGGACGACCGCGGCGATGCTCGACGCACACGAGCGGCTGTACGCGCGCCTCGCGCGCGCGGGCTAACCCCCGAAGGCGCGGCGCAGGTCGGAGATGCTGACCGCGACGAGGAGCGCGAGGAGGAGCACCATGCCGACGGCGTGGATCGCCGCCTCCACCTGCGGCGACAGGCGTCGGCGGAAGATGCCGCCGATGAGCACGAAGAGCAGCCGTCCGCCGTCGAGGGCCGGGAACGGGATGATGTTCAGCACGGCGAGGTTGATGGACAGCACGCCGACGAGGCGTAGCACTGCGGCGGCGCCGAACTGGCTCACCTGCGCCGTCACGCGGTAGATCTCGATGGGTCCGCCGATCTGCGGCGCGCCGTCGCCGGTCGCGCTCTGCCCCGTGATGAGCTGGCCGGGCAGCGCCGCGATCTGCGTGACGATGTCGCTCGTCAGCGACCACGCGTTCGCCGCGGCCTGCGGCAGCCCGCCGGTCGTGGGCGCGGTGACGTCCTCGAGGACGATCCCGAGCGGTCCCTCTCCCTCCGGCGGCTCGGTGCGCGGCACCGCCTTGACCGGCGGCATGGGTCGGCCGTTGCGCAGGATGGTGAGCGTGATCTCCTGTCCGCGGTGGCTCTGCGTGTAGACGACCAGGTCGCGCGAGCTCTTTACCGCCTTCCCATCCACGTCCTGGACGATGTCGCCGTCGCGGACGCCCGCGGCGTACGCCGGCGAGTCGGTCTTCACGTCGATGACGCGCACCTGGCCGGTCGGCGCGCTGCTGCCGAGCGCGAACGCCGCGGTGAGCACGACGAGGGCGAGGATGAAGTTCATGACGACGCCGGCGACGAGGACGATCGCCTGCGCCCACCACGGCTTGGCCGTGAACGAATCGGGGTCGCCTTCCCCTTGCTGCTTGATCGCGAAGTCGTCCTGGCCGAGGATGCGGACGAAGCCGCCGACGGGGATGGCGTTGAGGCTGTAGTCGATGCCGCCCCGCTTGATCGAGGCGACGCGCGGCGGGAAGCCGAACGCGAACTCCAGGACCCGCATGCCGAGGAGCCGCGCGGTGAGGAAGTGGCCGAACTCGTGGACGGCGACGATGACGGTGAACGTGACGATGAAGAGGATCAGCGTGCGCGCGTCGGTGAAGAGCTGCAGCACCGTCAGGACCTCGCCGCCGTCGGCGCGGCCGCGAGCGCGCCGCGGACGGCCGAGTCGATGGCCTCGATGTCGACGAGCGACGGCTCCGGCCGCGGCGGCGTGCGCAGCGCCGCCTCGATGCCCTCGCGGAGCAGGCCGACGATCCCGTCGAACGGGACGTCCCCGTCGAGGAAGCGCTCCACGGCGATCTCGTCGGCCGCCGACGCCCCGACGACGGCGCGCGGATCGCCGCCGCGCGCGGCGCGCAGCACGGTCTCGAAGCACGGGTACCGCTCGGGGGCCGGCGCGCCGCGGAACGTGAGCTGGCGCGCCCGGGACAGGTCGAGGCGCGGCGCCGGGGACGGCGCGCGGTCCCACAGCAGCGCGTACTGGATCGGGAGGCGCATGTCGGGCTCCGCGAGCTGCGCGATGACGCTGCCGTCGACGAGCTCGACGAGCGCGTGCACGACGCTCTCCGGGTGTACGACGACGTCGATGCGATCGTAGGGCAGGCCGTACAGCCAGTGCGTCTCGATCACCTCGTAGGCCTTGTTCACGAGCGTCGCGGAGTCGACCGTGACCTTCGGTCCCATCTTCCACGTCGGATGCCTGAGCGCGCGCTCCGGCGTCACGCTCGACATCTCGGAGAGCGGCGCCTCGCGGAATGGACCACCCGATGCCGTCAGCGTGACGCGCGCGACGTCGTCGGGGTCCACGCCGCTCAGACACTGCCACAACGCGCAGTGCTCGCTGTCGACGGGCCGCAGCCGATCCCCCGCCCCGCCACTGAGCGCGCGCACGAGGTGTCCGCCGACGACCAGGACCTCCTTATTCGCGAGCGCGACGCGCTTCCCGGCGCGCAGCGCCGCGATCGTGGGTCCGAGCCCGGCGATCCCCGGCGTCGCGACGAGCACCACATCGACGTCGTCCGCGGTGGCGAGGGCGACGAGGTCGTCCCCGCGGCGTCCCGACCGGGTGACGCGGAGGCGGTCCGGATGCGCGGCGACGACGTCGAGGGCTTGTCGCCCGATCGATCCGCTGGCGCCGAGGATCGCGACACGCGTAGCGGTCATTGCTCCATCATCCCAGCGTTTCAGCGGAGCGGTCCGGGAGGCGGGCCGATCAGCGCGATCGCCGCCGCGACGAGCACGGCCGTCGCAAGGAGCGAGTCGATGCGGTCGAGGACGCCGCCGTGGCCCGGCAGCAGCCCGCCCGAGTCCTTGACCCCGGCTCGCCGCTTGGTCCAGCTCTCGAGGAGGTCCCCCGCGAATGCGGCGGGCCCGACCAGGATCGCCGCGGCATACCCCCACGCCGGGAAGCGCAGGAACGGCCGCTCCCAGAGAGCGACGACCAGGAGCGCCGCGCCGATCCCGGCGACGGTGCCTTCCCACGTCTTGCCCGGACTGATGCGGGGGACGATCCTGTGTCGTCCGAAGGTCGAACCGACCACGTAGGCGACGACGTCCATCGCCCACACGGCGACGAACGTCATGAGCAGCTCGCTCGGGAGCCGTAGGCCGCGGAGGATCGTCTCGCTGTGGACGCGCAGCCATGCGAGCGCGACGAGCCCGCCGAGCAGAACGCCGAGCTCGATCGCGGCGGGGATCCCGGCACGCCGGAGGTGCACGAGCTCGAGCCCGGCCAGCGCCCCGACGACGGCGAGCAACGCGTAGAACGCCTCCGGCGGAGCGAGCAGCGCGACGAGGACGACGACCGCGTAGCCGACCGCGGTCGGCGCGCGACGCGGGAGATCCCTCACCGACCGAAGCGCCGCTCTCGCGACGCGAACGCGGCGATCGCATCGTCCAGGTCCTTCACCGAGAACTCCGGCCACAGCACCGGGGTCGCCCACATCTCCGCGTAGGCCACCTGCCACAGCAGGAAGTTGGAGACACGCAGCTCGCCGCCGGTCCGGATGAAGAGGTCGGGGTCGGGGATGTCGGGCGCGTACAGGTGCCGCGCGATGGCCTCCTCGTCGATGGCCTCGGCGGTCACGCCCTCGCGCACGATCTCCCGCACCGCGTCGACGATCTCGGCGCGGCCGCCGTAGTTGAACGCGATCGTCATCGTGTCGCGGCCGCCCTCGGTCTTGAGGACCGCGGCGCCGATCGCCTTCCGCAGCCGCTCCGACAGCTCGCCCACGCGGCCGATGACGCGCAGCTTCACGCCGTCGCGGACGAGGGTGTCCGTCTCGCGCAGGATCGTCTCCTCGAGGAGGCGCATGAGGCCCTCGACCTCGGCGGGCTCGCGCTTCCAGTTCTCCGTCGAGAACGAGTAGAGCGTGAGATAGCGGACGCCGCGCTCGCGCGCGTGGCGCAGCGTGCGCCTGATGGTCTCGACCCCCGCGCGGTGCCCCGCGATCGCCGGCAGGTGCCGCTTGCGTGCCCAGCGGCGGTTGCCGTCCATCACGATCGCGATGTGGCCGGGGACGGCGTCTCCCGTCATGGTCAGACCGAAAGGATCTCTTTCTCTTTGCCCTCGCCGATCTCGTCGACCTGCAGGATGTAGCGGTCCGTCAGCTTCTGCAGCTGCTGCTCGAGCCGCTTGAACTCGTCGGCGGAGATCCCCGCCCCCTCTTGCTTCTTGCGCATCTCTTCGTGCGCGTGCCGGCGGAGCGTGCGCACCTCGACGCGGCCCTCCTCCAGCTTCTTGTGCAGGAGCTTCACCAGGTCGCGGCGGCGCTCCTCGGTCAGCGCCGGGATCGGCAGCCGGATCACCGTGCCGTCGTTGCTCGGGGTGATCCCGAGGTCGCTCGCCTGGAGGGCCTTCTCGATCGGACGGATGAGGTTGCGATCCCAGGGCTGAACGACGATGAGGCGCGGCTCCGGCGCCGTGATGGACGCGAGCTGGATGAGCGGCGTCGCGGTCCCGTAGGCCTCGACCTCGAGGCCTTCGATGAGCGACGGCGCCGCGCGTCCGGTCCGCACGGTCGTGAGCTCGTGGCGGAGCGCCTCGATCGCCTTCTTCATGCGCGGCTCGGTCTGGGCCATGATCTCTTCGAGAGGCATCTCTCACCTCACCATCAAATATCCGCCGGCCTGCGGGCCGCGGACACCTCGCAGGGCGTCGACCCGCTTCGGACCGGCGGAGCCGGATCCTCGCTCGATCTCATCCGGCGTGTACGAGAGTTCCGACGGGCTCCCCGAGCGCGGCGCGCAGCATCGCGCCCTTCTCGCCGATGTCGAAGACGATGATGTCCATCCCGCGCTCGCTCGCGAGCGCCGCGGCGGTCGTGTCCATGACGGCGAGACGCTTCTCGATGACCTCGTGGTGCGTGAGGTCCGTGTATTTCTTCGCCGTCTTCACCAGCTTGGGGTCCGCGTCGTACACCCCGTCGACGTCGTTCTTCGCCATGAGGATGACCTGCGCGTCGATCTCTGCGGAGCGGAGGGCCGCGGCCGTATCGCTCGTGAAGAACGGGTTGCCCGTGCCGGCCGCGAAGATCACGACGCGCCCTTTCTCGAGGTGCCGGATGGCGCGCCGCCGGATGTACGGCTCGGCGACGGCGCGTATCTCCAGCGCCGACTGCACGCGCGCCGGGATCCCCGCCGTCTCCAGGGCCGACTGCAGCGCGAGGGCGTTGATGACCATGGCGAGCATGCCCATGTAGTGGGCCGTCGCCTCCTCGATGCCTTGCTCCGCCGCCGCGGCGCCGCGGAGGAAGTTGCCGCCTCCGACGACGATGGCGACCTGTATCTGCCGATCGTGGAGCCCGCGGATCTCCTCCGCGAGGTAATGCGTGTACTGCGGCGAGATCCCGAACTTACGATCGCCGAGCAGCGCTTCGCCGCTCAGCTTCAGCAGCACGCGGGAGTATTTCGGCGCACCCACGTTCGGGGGCAGAGTCTAGGCCGCCGCTCCGAGCTGGAACCTCGCGAAGCGGCGCACCTTGACGTTCTCGCCCGTCGACTGCGCCAGCGCGGCCACGAGGTCGCCCACCGTCTTCGTGTTGTCGCGGATATAGGGCTGCTTGAGCAGCACCGCGGTCTCGATCGCCTTCTTCTCGTCGCCGCCGTGCTCCTTGACGATCTCGGACCGCGCCTCCGACGTGAGCTCGTCCTCGGACACGACGATCGGCGACATCGCCGCGATCTGCATCGCGATGTTGCGCGCCAGCTCCTTGAACTCGGGGTTCCGCGCGACGAAGTCGGTCTCGCTGCTCAGCTCGACGAGCGCGCCGATGCGTCCACCGGAGTGGATGTACGACTCGACGACGCCCTCGCGCGCCTCGCGCCCCGCGCGCTTCGCGGCGGCGGCCAGCCCTTTCTGCCTGAGGATGTCCTTCGCCTTCTCGTAGTCGCCGTGCGACTCCTCGAGCGCGCGCTTGCAGTCCATCACGCCCGCACCGGTCTCGGTACGCAGGCGCTGGACCTCGCGCGCGTCGACCGCCGTCTTGTCCGCCATCACTCCGACCTCTTCTCGTCGCTCGGCGCGGCCTCGGCGGCCGCGGCCTCGGTGGTCTCTTCCGTGTACCCGCCGATCGGGTACTCCTCTTCCTCTTCCGGCTCGTACACGCGCGGCGTGCGCCGCGCGCGCGGGACGCCGACCTCGAGCTCACCCTCGGGGACCGGCGCGTATCCCATCTCCTCCGGCGAGGCGCCTTCCTTCTTGCCCGCGTCGAACTCGGCGCGGCCTTCGAGGACGGCGTCGGCCACCTTCTGGCAGATGAGCTTGACCGCGCGGATCGCGTCGTCGTTCGCGGGGATGATGACGTCGATGAGGTCGGGGTCGCAGTTCGTGTCGACCATCGCGACGACGGGGATCTCCAGGCGGCGCGCTTCGTCCACGGCGATGCGCTCGCGGTGCGGGTCGACGACGAACACCGCCGACGGAACGCGCTTCATCTCGCGTACGCCCGCGAAGAAACGGTCGAGGTGCTCGAGCTCGTCCTCGAGCACGCCGGCGTCCTTCTTGGGGAGCGTCGCGAAGTCGCCGCGCTCCTTGCGCTCGTGGAGCTCGTTGAGCCGGTCGATCCGCTTCCGGATGGTGACGAAGTTGGTGAGGAATCCGCCGAGCCACCGCTGATTGACGTACGGCATCGCGGCGCGCTTCGCCTCTTCGGCGATCGACTCTTGCGCCTGCTTCTTCGTGCCGATGAGGAGGATGTTCCCGCCGCTCGAGGCGAGGTCCCGGACGAACGCGTACGCGTCCTCGATCCGCGTCAGCGTCTGCTGCAGGTCGATGATGTGGATGCCGTTCCGCTCCATGAAGATGAAGCGGCGCATCTTGGGGTTCCAGCGGCGCGCCTGGTGTCCGAAATGGACGCCCGATTCCAGGAGCTGCTTCATGGTGACGACGGCCACGGATGTCTCCCTTTATTCCTCCGCGTCCCCCCGCCAAGCCGACCAGCCGCTGCCCGAGGGGACAGCCGACCAGGGAGCGTTCGTGTCCGGGGAACGCGTGCGAAGTACCGGGCTGAGCCCGGTCACCGACCAGTGTATATGCCGTGGCATGTCGGCTGCGACGGGGGGCGGCGTGGCCCGCTACGACGACAAGCCCGTTCCCCGCGGTACGTCGCGCCGCTGGGAGGTCATCCTCGCCGACGACGAGCGCGCGCGGGCATCGCAGCGCCTTCGGGCCCTCGACGTGCGCGCCCAGCACCGCACCCTCCGGCAGCTGAGCGAGGACGACCTCGCGCGCATCCCGCTGCTCCCGGAGGGCGACCGGCTGGGGCGCTACCAGGCCTACATCGACCTCCACGACCCCGCCCGCGCGGACTTCATCGCCGAAGGGAGCGAGGTCGTGAAGCCGGGTCAGAGGATGGTCGCCAAGGCGGACGTCGACCGGGAGGTGTGGGACCGGCTCGTCGAGGCCTCCCACGAGGTCGTCGGCTGGAGACGCCGCCGCTCCGCCTAGTACCGCAGAAAAAGGAGTGGGCCCTGGCCTCACCGAGGCCAGGGCCCACCGGCGTCTTCCGAAGCGTGCTAGGTGAGGTTGTTGCCGATGTTGCTGAAGATGTTCTGCAGCTGACCCCGCAGGAAGATCATGGCGACGATGACGGCGATGGCGATGACGGCAATGATGAGTGCGTATTCGACGAGACCCTGGCCTTCGTCGTCACGGAAGAACTCGAGCACCCACCTCACCTCCTTCCTTGTCATTCGGTCCGAGCCGGGGTCGTGCCCCTGCTCGCTTGCCGGGGAGTCTAGTCGGTGGGCCGGGTCACCGGCACTAGGCGGAACGTCCTACCGGAAGTCCGGATGCCCTCTTGACACCACCTCGTCGCGGAGGGCCTCCAGCGGGCTTTTTCCGCGCCGGCGGCGGCCGGCGCCCTCGGGGCAGGCGCTCCGCGGCGCGGTCGCGCCGCGGCAGAGCTCGTCCTTCGCGTCCATCCCCGCCCGGATGCTAGTCCGCCGCCGCTTCCGCGACGGCCGCCGCGACGCTGTCGCGCGGGATGCGGCGGACGCGGACGTCGGGCAGCGAGGCGATGAACGTCGGTCCGTAGTCGCGCTCGACGACGCGACGGTCCATGAGGACGACCGCGCCGCGGTCCGTTCGCGTGCGGAGGAGACGGCCGAAGCCTTGCCGCAGGCGCAGCGCCGCCTGCGGCAGCTGGAACTCCCGGAAGGGGTCGTCGTATCGCTCCGACCGTCCGGCGACGAGCGGATCGTCGGGCACCGCGAAAGGCAGCTTCGCGACCACGACGCAGCGCAGCACGTCGCCGGGGAGGTCCACGCCCTCCCAGAACGACTGCGTCCCGAGCAGCACCGCGGAGCCCCGCATGAAGCGCTCGACGATCGCGCGCCGGGACCCGCCCAGCCCCTGCGTGAGCACGGCGATGCCGTCGTCCTCGAGAGGGTCCAGCAGAGCCGCGACCTCGCGCATCGACGCGTGGGCGGTGAAGAGGACCAGGGTCCGACCGCCGATGGCGCGGGCGATCTCGTCGACCGTCGCGGCGAGCTCGTCCGCGAACCCGGGATCGCTCGGATACGGGATGTCATTGGGCACGACGAGGACCGACCGGCCGGCATGGTCGAACGACGAGCCGAGCACGAGGCCGCCGGCGACGTCGCGCACGCCGAGGCGCTCCAGGGTGAAGTCGAGCGATCCGGCGACCGCGAGCGTCGCCGAGGTCAGCGTGACCGAGCGATAGCGCTCGACGAGCGCGCGGCGCAGCGAACCCCCGACGTGCTCCGGCGCGACGTACAAGCCGATCGAGCGATCCGACGGGAGCGTCGCGAGCCACACGATGTCGTTCGGCTTCGGCGCGTGGATCCCGCGGGAGATCGCGACGCGCGCGCCGACGATCTCGGTCGCGGCGCCGACGAGCTCGTCCCGCAGGTCCTCCTCATCGGCGGCGGCGCGCTCCTCGAGCCGCCCGCACTCCACGAGGATGGCGGCGAGCGAGTCCGCGAGACGCTCCGCGGCCAGCTCGACGGGGAGCCAGCGGTCGTCGCCGGCGCGCACGGCGGTCGTGATGCGCCGCCGGTCCTCGCCTCCGTCGCCGGGCAGCAGCGCCTGGAGGGCCGCGAAGGTCTCGCCGGCGCGCTCGCGCGCACGCTCGATCTCGCCTCTCAGCGACTCGGCGATCGGCGCGCGGTCGTCGCGCAGCGCGGCAAGGACGAGCGGCGACCGCGCGACGCGACCCAGATCGTGCCGGAGCCGCTCGTCCTCGAGGCGATGGCCGAACACGTCGGACGCCACATCCTCCAAGCGGTGCGCCTCGTCGACGACGACGTGGTCGGCGTCCGGAAGCAGCGCGCTGCGCATGCGCGCGTCGTACAGGAGGAGGGCATGGTTCACGACGACGATCCCGGCACGTGAGGCGCGCTCGCGCGCGTTCTCCAGATAGCACCCTCCCGCGACCCGGCCGCACCGCGCACGGTCGCACGTCTCGTCGTCCGCGGAGATGCGCGGCCAGAGAGCGGCTTCGCTCGGCATGAGGTTGACCTCGACGCGGTCGCCGGTCGTGGTGAGGGTGCGCCAGACCAGCGTCTTGAGCGCGAGCCGCGTCTCGTCGCGCGTCACCGCCGAGGTGCGGAAGATCTGCCAGCGCCGCGGACAGAGGTAGTTCGACCGACCTTTGAGCGTCGCGACGGGCACGCTCGTGCCGAGCCCCGCCTGGAGCGCGGGCAGGTCCTTGCGGACGAGCTGGTCCTGCAGCGGGAGGGTGTGCGTGCTGACGACGACGCGCTCCCCCATCTGCGCGCGCCGGAGCGCGGGGACGAGGTACGCCAGGCTCTTGCCGATGCCCGTTCCGGCTTCGGCGACGAGGACGCCGCCGGTCTCCATCGTCCGCTCGATCGCGGTGGCGAGCTCGAGCTGCTCGGGGCGCTCTTCGTAGCCGGGCATCGCGCTGCGCAGCCTCTCGAACGCCGCGGCGGCCGCGAAAGAGAGCGCCGAGCCGATGCGGGGAAGGGACCCGCGAGCACGCGCGACCCCCGGAGAAGGCTCGGCGCTCTCGTCGGCGGCCCAGCTCGAGCGCAGCGCGTCCGCAAAGAACGTCGCGTAGGCCGGCCCGAGCAGCGACGCTTGCGCCGCGCACTCCTCGAGCACGAGCGGCGGCAGCGCGCGGGCGCGGCGCGCGAGCGCGCCCAGGACGCCCGCGCAGGTGAGGGCGTCGTGGATGGCGCGGTGGGCCGCTTCGGGGACGATGGCCTCGTCGGCGGCGAGGCGCTGGAGGGCGTACGAGGGCGCCGTGGGCAGGAGGATCGACGCGAGCTCGGCCGTGTCGAGGCGTGGCAGCCCGGGCGGCATGCCCGCGCGCTCGAGGAAGGCGGCGTCGAAGCCGACGTTGTGCCCGACCAGCGTCGCGTCCTCGCCCAGGAAAGCGACGAAGCGCGCCATCGCGTCCTCGAGCGACGGCGCGCCCGCGAGGTCGCCGTCGGCGATGCCGGTCAGGCGCGTGATCGCCCGCGCCAGAGAGCGGCCCGGGTCGA
>JAGWSB010000013.1 GCA_028876375.1 Chloroflexota bacterium
CCGCCACGGCGTTCAGCGTCCCCGCGCTCGGCGCCCTGATCCCCGAGCTCGTTCCGGAGGATGTCCTCATCCCCGGCAACGCGCTACGCGGTCTCTCGCGTCAGTTCGCCTCGACGGCGGGGCCGATCCTCAGCGGGATCCTCGTCTCCCTCGGCACGCCGGCGACGGCCTTCGCGTTCGACGCGGCCACCTTCTTCGTCTCGGCCGCGCTCGTCGCGGCGACCATCCCTCGGCCGCTGGGCGGGAGGACGCGGACCTCGGTGCTGTCCGAGATCCGCGGAGGCTTCGCCTTCGTGTTCTCGGTCCAGTGGCTCTGGGTCACCATCTTCGGCTTCGCCGTGGTGAACATGGCATCCATCGCGGCGACCATCGTCGCGCTCCCCATCCTCGTCGCGACGGTCATCGGCGGCGGGGCGGCGGCGTACGGCCTCGTCGTCGCGTCGACGGGGATCGGCCAAGCCATCGGAGCCGTTCTCCTCAGCCAGTTCCGCATACGGCGCGCGGGCCTCGCTATGTACGCCTCGACGATCGTCTCCGGCGTCGCGCTCTTTGGATACGGCCTGATCCCGAGCCTCCCGGGGGCCATCGCGGCGAGCCTGGTGCTGGGCATCTCGTACGCGTGGTTCGGCATCCTCTGGCAGAGCGCGCTGCAGAAGCACGTGCAGCGCGAGCTCCTCGGACGCGTCACGAGCGTCGACTGGTTCGGCGGGACGCTCCTCGCGCCGGTCGCCCCGGTGATCGCGGCCTTCGTCATCCAGTCCGCGGGCGCGCCCATGCTCTTCATCGCTGCCGGCGTGGTCGTCATCGCCTTCGCCCTGGGCGGTCTCCTGTCCCCCTCGGTCCGCGCGCTGGAGTGACGAGAAGATCCGCTCAAGGCCCAGCGCCGCAGCGGTGAGAGCTACGGCCATCTACTCACTTGACCGGGACACGCTGGGGGCCTTGCCGCCGCGCCCCGAGCGCCGACCGGAGAGCCGCGACCGTGCGGAGGGCGTCTCCTGACGAAGCCGTTCCGCCGAAGTCCACGAGGATCGCGTCGAAGCCGAGCGCCGCCGCGGCCTCGACGTTGACCGCGCGGTCGTCGACGAAGACGACGTCGCCGGCCGCGAGGCCGGTCTGCTCGAGGAACGCGAGGTAGATCTCGCGCTGCGGCTTGCGCGAGCGCACCGCGCCGCTGATCGTCCAGTAGTCGACGCGCGCGTCGATGCCGTGCGCACGCCGAGCGGCGAGCGACCACTCGACGATGTCGTTCGAGATACAGCCGACGACGACGCCCTGCGCTCGCAGCTCGTCGATGAGCGCGGCGACCCCCGGCGTGACCTCCAGTCCCCGGACGTAGGTCGCGTCGAGCTCGGCCGCGTCGCCCGCGACGCCGAGCTGGGTCCACAGCTCCGCGGACGTCGCCTCTCCGAGCGACGCGCGACGGTACGCGACCCGGATGTCGTCGTCGGAGAGAGTGCTGCCACGAGCCCGCGCGAACGGCACGAGGATGTCCCTGACGTCGTCGCCCGAGCGATAGAGGACGCCCATCGCGTCAAAGGCGACGGCACGCACCGGCGAATGCTAGGCGCCCATCCTTTCCGCGGCGTGTTCGCGCCGATCCTCGAGGGAGCGAAGGTCACACTGCGCCCGCCGTGCGACGAGGACGCGGCCAAGCGCGTCGAGTGGTCCGCGGACGCGGAGGTCACGCGGGCGATCGCCCTACGCGAGGACCTCGCGCGCGGCGCTCTCCCACAGCTCGACCATCAGCCCGAGGGACGCCTGGTCGATGCGCTCGTTGCGGCCGTGGAACATCTGCATGAACTCGTCGAACGCGACGCGCTCGCTGAACAGGCCGTAGCCGTACGCCGTCGTCCCCTTCCGGCGGAAGAAGCGCGCGTCGGTGGCGCCCATGACCATGAACGGGACGACGCGCGAGCCGGGGACGAGCCGCATCGTCGCGCGCGCGAGCGCGTCCCACAGCGCGCCCTGGGCCGGAGACGCGGTCGCGACGTTGTCGCCCTCCGCCGCGATGTCGAGTCGCGGCCACAGGTCGCCCAGGGCCTCGCGCAGCATCGCGCGCACGCTCTCCCCGTCCTGTTCGGGCAGCGTCCGGATGTCGACGTCGACCTGCGCGGACTCGGCGACGACGTTGACCTTGTTCCCGCCGCGGACGATGTTCGGCGAGAAGGTCGTGTGCGTGAGCGCGTGGAGCGTCCGCGCGATCCCGAGGGGCATCGCCTCGAGGCGGCGCTCCAGGCGCCGCGGGTCCTCGAGCTCGGCCCGCTCGGCGCCGTCGACGCCGAGCGACGCGACGAACGCGCACCACAGCGGATGGAGGTCCGCCGGCGGGCGGTAACGCCCGATCCGCGCGATGACCTCGCCGATGGAGACGACCGCGTTCTCGGTCCGATACGGCATCGAGCCGTGCCCCGGGACGCCGCTCGCGCGCAGCCGCGTCCAGTGCGAGCCCTTCTCCGCCGCGGCGATGGGCAGGACGACGCCGCTGCCGAGCGGAAGGCGCGTCCCGCCGAACTCGGTGACGAGGAGGTCGCAGCCGACGGCGTCCCAGTGCTCGTTCACCATCCACTCGGCGCCGTACGTCCCCATCGCCTCCTCGTCGGCGACGGCGAAGTAGATGAACGTGCCGCGGGGTCGCCACCCACTTCGCATCATTCGCTTGGTCGCGACGGCCATCGACGCCGTGATGCCGAGCATGTCGATGGCCCCGCGCCCCCAGACCTCGCCGTCGACGACCTCGCCGCCGAAGGGGTCGTGCGACCAGCCCTCCGCCTCGGCCGGCACGACGTCGGTGTGGCCCATGAGGCAGAGCGTCGGCGCTTTGCGGTCGCGGCCCTCGACGCGAAGGACGAGGCTGGTGCGGCCCGGGACGGGCTCGTAGCGGCGCATCTCCGCGCCGGGCGCGGCGAGGTACGAGGCGAGCGTCTCGGCGCTGCGCGCCTCGTGGCCCGAGCCCTCGCTGCCCTCGTTCACGCAGCGGTTGCGGATGAGCTGCTGGAGGAGCTCGGTCGTCTCGCCGACCGCGTCGCCGCTCGCGCTCACTCCATCACGCCTCCGCGGGTCATGGGCAGCGGGTCGAGCACGCGGCGCAGGTCCGCCTCGGGCATCACCTTCTCCTCGAGCGCGACGTCGAGGAGCGGACGGCGCTCCGCGAGGGCGCGCTTCGCGAGCGCGGCGGCGCGCGCGTAGCCGATGTGCGGCGAGAGCGCCGTCACGATGAGCGACGGGCTCGCGTCCACCAGCTCCTTGGCGCGCGCCTCGTCGACGCGCAGGCCCTCGATCGTCCGCGTCCGCAGCTGACGCACGGCGTTGGTGAGGATGGTGGCCGAGAAGCAGACGGCGAAGTTGACCTCGGGCATCATCACGTTCAGCTCGAGCTGCCCCGCCTGCGCCGCGAGCATGACCGCGGTGTCGTTCCCCACCACCTGGAAGCAGACCTGATCGACCATCTCCGCGATGGCCGGGTTGATCTTCCCCGGCATGATCGACGAGCCCGGCTGGACCGCGGGGATGACGAGCTCGCCGAAGCCCGTCCGCGGCCCCGACACGAGCAGGCGGATGTCGTTGCACAGCTGGATGAGCTCGATCGACGCCGTGCGCATCCCGCTCGACACACGGACGAAAGGCGCCATCGACTGCATGGCCTGGAAGAGGTCTTTCGCCGGCACGATCGGCTCGCCGTACCACTGCGCGAGGTGCCGGCACACGCGCTCGCGGAAACGCGGATCAGCGTTGAGGCCGGTCCCCGCCGCGGTCCCGCCGATCCCCAGCTCGCACAGCTCCCCGCGCGCGGCGCGCAGCCGGGCCGCGGCCGAGCGGATGCGGCCGGCCCAGCCGCCGATCTCCTGGCCGAAGGTGATGGGCACCGCATCCTGGAGGTGAGTGCGGCCGGGCTTCACGACGTCGCGCAGCTCGGAGGATCTCTCCGCGAGCGCGTCCGCCAGGCGGTCGAGCTCGGCCGCGAGGTCCTTGGTCAGCTCGAGGTGCGCGAGCCGCATCGCGGTCGGGGTCACGTCGTTCGTCGACTGCGCCATGTTGACGTGGTCGTTCGGGCCGACCTTCGTGTAGCTACCGAGCGCGCCGCCGAGCTTCCGGTCGGCGAGGTTGGCGATGACCTCGTTCGCGTTCATGTGGAACGACACGCCGGCGCCGGCCTGGAACGCGTCGATGACGAACTGGTCGTGGTGCTTCCCGCCGAGGATCTCGTCGCAGGCCCACACGATCGCGTCGCGCCGCTCCCCCGTCAGCCTCCCGGCCTCGGCGTTGGCGAGCGCCGCGGCCTTCTTGACGGCGACGATGCCGCGGATGAACGCGGGGAACGCGCGATAGCCGCTGATCGGGTAGTTCTCGACGCCGCGCTGCGTCTGAGCCCCGTACAGCGCGTCCGCCGGGACGTGCACCTCGCCGAGGGTGTCCTTCTCGATCCGTTCGCTGCTCGTCATGCGTCCCCTGTAGCCGTCGTGATCCGTTCGGTCCATCGCACGCGATCGAACGGCTCTGCGCACGTAGAATAGGTTCTGGAACAGATGCAGAAGAACCGGCTCTCCTGGATGATCGGTGGGCCACAGGGCAGCGGTATCAATGCTTCCGCCGAGGTCTTCGCCAAGGCGTGCAGCCGTGCCGGCCTGCGCGTCTACGCGAACATCGAGTACCACTCGAACATCATGGGCAAGCACTCGTTCTATCGAGTGCGTGTCTCCGACGAGGACCTGCGCAGCTATCAAGAGAAGATCGACATCCTCGTCGCGCTCGACCTCGAGACGCTCGTCGGCGACGCCGATCACCGCCGCTGGCCGACGCACTACGGCCACCTCCACGAGATCGACCGCGGCGGCGGCGTCATCTACGACAGCGAGATCGGCTTCGAGCCTCCCGCCGACCGCTCGGACATCCGCTTCTTCCCGGTGCCGTTCATCGAGGTCATCCGCACGGCGCTCGAGGAGGTCGGCAAGGGCGATCAGGCGCGGCGCTACGAGATCCTCAAGAACACGGTCGCGCTCGGCGCGACGCTCGCGCTGTGCGAGTACCCATTCGACATCGTCGCCGACGTCATCCTCAGCCAGTTCAAGGGCAAGCGCAGCGAGATCGGCCAGCTCAACGTCCGCGCCGCGAAGCTCGCCTTCGACTACGTGCGCGACCACTTCGACTGCGCGGCGTTCCCCTATCGGCTGCAGCCGAACCCCGAGCGCAAGCCGCGCATCCTCGCCAAGGGCTACGAGATCATCGCTCTCGCGAAGCTGCGCGCCGGCTGCGCCTTCCAGACGTATTACCCGATCTCGCCCGCGACCGACGAGAGCGTGTTCCTCGAGCGCCATCAGCGCGAACAGAGCCTGCTCGTCGTGCAGTGCGAGGACGAGATCTCGTCGATCAACATGGCCGTCGGCGCCGCCCACATGGGCGTGCGCAGCGCGACCGCGACGAGCGGCCCCGGCTTCGCGCTCATGGTCGAGGGCATCGGCTTCGCCGCGATGACCGAGGCGCCCGGACCCGTCATCACGATGTACCAGCGCGGCGGGCCGTCGACGGGTCTTCCGACGCGCCAGGAGCAGGGCGACCTGCGATTCGTCCTCCATCCGGCGCAGGGCGACTTCCCCCACGTCGTCATCGCGCCCGGCGACCTGCGCGAGTGCTACCAGGACGTCTTCTCCGCCTTCAACTGGGCGGAGCAGTTCCAGCTCCCCGTCATCGTGCTGCCGGACAAGAAGCTCGCCGCGATCTACACGACGATCGACCGGCTCGAGCTCACGTACGACAAGGTCGAGCGCGGCAAGATCTTCACCGGATCCGAGTGGACCCCCTACGCGGCGAAGGGGAACGACCTCGTCGAGCAGGACGGGCACCTCCCCGGCGGAAAGAAGCCCGGCGAGGGCGTGAACGAGTACCTGCGCTACGCGCTCAGCGACGACGGTGTGTCACCGCGCAGCCGGCCGGGCACGCCCGGCGGCCGCTTCTGGAGCACGACCGACGAGCACGACCCGGACGGGCACATCACCGAGGGCGTCGAGATGCGCACCGCGATGATGCGCAAGCGGATGGGCAAGCTCGACCTCATCTCCCGCACCGTGCCGAAGGACCAGCAGTACGAGCTCCACGGACCCGCGGACGCGGATCTCACCGTCGTCGCGTGGGGCTCGACCAAGGGGACGATCCTCGACGCCATGCTCGCGCTCGCCGAGGACGGGAAGAAGGTCAGCTTCCTCCAGTGCCGGCTCATGCGGCCGTTCCCGGCCGAGGACGTCGAGCGCATCCTCCGCTCGGCGAAGCGGCTCGTCCTCGTCGAGGAGAACTACTCGGGGCAGCTCGGCGCCGTCATCGCCGAGGAGACCGGCGTCCGCATCGAGGACCGCGTCCTCAAGTACGACGGACGGCCGTTCAGCGAGGACGAGATCGTCGCGGCGCTGCGCGAGCGCTTCGCCGGCAGGCCCGAGCCGCACACGGAGGCGGTGATGACGCATGTCCGTTGAGGCGCCGGTGAAGAGATTCACGCTCAAGGACTACAAGTCCGATCTCCACAACGACTGGTGCCCCGGCTGCGGCGATTTCGGGATCCTCACCGGCATTCAACTGGCTTTGCAGCAGATGGACCTCGACCCCGACAAGGTCGCCGTCTTCAGCGGCATCGGCTGCTCCGGGAAGACGCCGCACTACGTGAAGGCTTACGGCTTCCACACTCTCCACGGCCGCGTCCTTCCTACCGCGACCGGGGCGCGCCTCGCGAACAGCGGCGTCACCGTCATCGCCCTCGGTGGCGACGGCGACGGCTACGGCATCGGCGCGGGCTACTTCGTGAACAGCGGACGGCGCAACGTCGACATGGCCTACCTCGTGCACAACAACAGCGTGTACGGTCTCACCAAGGGTCAGGCCTCCCCCACTCTGCGCAAAGGCAAGCGCACGAAGTCGATGCCCGAAGAGGCGATCCAGGACGGCATCAACCCCATCGCCATGGCCGTCGCCGCCGGGTACACGTTCATCGCGCGCGGCTACGCGCTCGAGCCCAAGCACCTCGCCGGCATCATCGTGAAGGCCATCGAGCACAAGGGCGCCGCGCTCGTCGACGTCCTGCAGACCTGCCCCACGTACAACGACCTCTACACGAAGGAGTGGTACGACGGCGCCGACCTTCCGGATAAGCGGTCGCGCCTCTACAAGCTCGACGACACGGGTTACGACGGGGTCGTCCACGACGTGACCGACGAGAAGGAGATCGTGGCCAAGAAGGCGCAGGCGGTCGTGAAGTCGTACGAGCGCGAGCCGATCCCCATCGGGGTCTACTACCAGGCGGAGCTGCCCACGTACGAGGACATGCTGCGCCAGCGCATCCCGGCGCTCGACGGGAAGCCCCTCGTCGACATCGACGTCTTTCACCGCGACGTGAACGCGCTCCTCGAGGCGATGCGATAGTCCGCGCGGTGCGCCTCGACCACGTCGTCATCACCGTCTCCGACCCCGCTCGATCCGACGCCTTCTACCGCGACGTCCTCGGCGCGGAGGTGCGCGATCTCTCCCGCGGGCGGCACGCCTACCGCTTCGGCGACCAGCAGCTGAACGTCCACATGCCCGGATCGACGCCGGAGCCCGTCGCGCGCGTCCGCATCCAGCCCGGCAACAGCGACCTGTGCTTCCTGTGGGATGGGCCCATCGATGGGGCCGTTCGGCACCTCCGGGAGCACGGCGTGGCCATCGAGCTCGGGCCGGTGGAGCGGACGGGCGCCCGCGGCAACGGCACCAGCGTCTACTTCCGCGACCCCGACGGCTCCCTCCTCGAATTCATCAGCTACGCCTGAGCCGCTCGGCGGCGGGACTATTCCCGCTCACCGCGGCGTTGTAGAGAGCGCAGACGAAACGGGCACGCCGCGTGCGGCCCGCGACAGAGCGGCACAGAGGAGGTACGCGGAGAGATGAACGAGATCCAGCGCGGCCAGGTCATCGTGATGGAGGACCCGTCCTTCTGGCGGACGCTCACGAGCGACACGCGGTGGGCGTGGGTGTGGCTCCCCCTCCGCCTCTACCTCGCGTACACGTTCATCGAGTCCGGGACCGCGAAGCTCACGAACCCGGCGTGGATGCAGACGGGGACCGCGCTTCGCGGCTTCTGGCAGAACGCGGTGGCCATCGGCGCGCATCCCGTCATCACCTACGACTGGTACCGCTCCTTCATCCAGGGGATGCTCGGCGCGCAGGCGTACGTGTGGTTCGCCAAGGTCGTCGCCGTCGGCGAAACGACGGTCGGCATCGCGCTCCTCCTCGGAGCGTTCACCGGCATCGCCGCGTTCACCGGCGGATTCCTCAGCTGGAACTTCATCATGGCCGGGACGGCGTCGGTCAACGCGCTCGTCTTCGCCATCGCTACCTGGCTCGTGCTGGCATGGAAGACCGCGGGCTGGATCGGCGTCGACCGCTGGCTGCTGCCGGCGCTCGGGACGCCGTGGCACCGCGGCCATCTCGCCCGGACGCGGATGGCGCACGAACAGGAGCGCGAGGAGCGCCTCGCGGGCTGACGTACTCTCCACGGCCGAGACCGTGAACGGAGAGCACATGGCCACGCCGACCGCGCCCATCCGCCTCGCCATCGTCGAGGACGAGCACCTGTACCGCGACCTCCTGCGCACCGTCCTCCAGCTCGACACGCAGCTCGAGGTCGTCGGTGACTACGCGACGGCGCAAGAGGCGCTCGACGAGGTCCCGCGCGTCTCCCCCGGCGTCGCGCTCCTCGACATCGAGCTCGGTGGGTCGATGAACGGCGTGCAGCTCGGCCTGCTGCTGCGCGAGAAGCTCCCGGACCTCGGCATCGTCCTTCTCTCGAACGTCCGCGCGCCCCGCCTCCTCGCGTCGATCCCGCAGGCGCAGGTATCGGGCTGGTCGTACCTGCTGAAGAAGTCGGTCCGCGACGCGCGCGTCCTCCGCCGCGCGATCGACGGCGCGGGCATGGGCCTCGTCACCCTCGACCCCAGCCTCGTCGCGGGACGCCACCCGCGCGACCACGGCGCGCTCTCCGCGGTGACGCCGCGCCAGCTGGAGATCCTCTCCCTCGTCGCCGAGGGCTGGTCCAACGACGCGATCGCGCAGCGGCTCGGGCTGTCGGTGAAGACCGTCGAGAACCAGCTCACGCTCACGTACGGGGAGCTGGGCCTCGACCGCGACAAGGACCCGGTACACCCGCGCGTGAAGGCCGTGCTCCTCTACCTCGCCGAGACGAGGGAGACGACGCCGCTAGTCGATCCGCCCCAGGGGTAGCGTCGCCGCCACGGTCGTGCCCGCGGTCGAGGTCTGGAGGAGGAGGGCGCCGCCGAGACGCTCGATCCGGTCGCGGATGCTGCGCAGGCCGACGCCCTCGCGCACCGCCGCGGGGTCGAAACCGCGGCCGCGGTCCGATACCGCGACCGACAGGATCCCCGTGGTGTCGACGTCGAGCGTCACGCTGGCGGCGGCCACTCCCGCGTGGCGTGCCACGTTCGCGAGCGCCTCCTCCGCGAAGCGGTAGACACCCAGGCGAACGCTGCCCGCGAGCGCGCCGTCGAGCGACGCCACGCGGTCGGACGCTTCGACGCTCACCGCGAGGCGCGGCCCCAGGCTGTCGCCGAGCTGGCGCAGCGCCGCGACGAGGCCGGCGTCGAGCGCGGACGGGTGGAGCTGGCCGCTCGCTTGCCGCACGTCCTCCTCACGGATGCGGTCGAACTCCGCCGCGAGCGCGGCGAGCTCGTCTTGGCAGCTCTCGGCGTCGCTCCCGATGAGCATCCGACACCTGCGGAGGCGCTCGGTCGCGACGAGGAGACGGGTCTGGACGCGACCGTGCAGGAGCTCGGCGATCTCCCGGCGCGTGCGCTCCTCGGCGGACGCGATGCGCTCGCGCGAGCGCGAGAGATCCTCCGCCCGCTGGTGCAGCGCCTCCGAAAGGCGGACGTTCTCGAGCGTGAGCGCGGCCTGCTTCGCGAACGCCTCCGCGACCGGGAGCTTCTCTTCCCCCGGCCGCTCGGCGTAGTGGAACGCGAGGGCACCGGCCACAGAGCCGCTCACGCGGAGCGGCACCGAGTGGACCCATCCCACGCCGAGGAGCGCCGTCGCCGCGCGCAGCACGTTGTCCGGAAGCGCGCCGGCCGCCTGATCGGCCAGCGGCGCGAGCACGGCACGCCCTTCCACCAGCACCTGCCTCGTCGCCGCGTTGACGTCCGCGGGGAACCGGATGCGCGACGGGTCGAGGCCGGGCACGACGGCACGCGCCGCCGCGAGGACGCGCGTGTACAGCGGCAGCGGCGCGATGGCGCCGAGCGCCTGCACCTGCGTCGACGCTTCGTAGAGGGAAAGGCTGACGAAGCGCGCGCGGGTCACGACGAGGGCGTTCTCGGCGACGCGCTGGAGGACGTCGTCGCGCTCCTTGGTCCGGTCGGACGCGTTGCTCCCGCGGCGCGGCCAGCGCCGCCGCTCCCGGCGCGACGGAGCGCCGGCGAGCGGGACGAGCGCCTCGACCGTCGTCCCCGTCGCCGGAGCGCTGATGAGCCGCACGTCGCCGCCGAGGCGCTCGACGTGGTCGCGCATCGTCGGCAGCCCGATCCCCTCGCGAACGGTCCGCGCGTCGAACCCGCGGCCCGCGTCGCTCACCTTGACGCGCAGCCAGCCGGGAGCGTCCACCTCGAGGGCGATGCGCGCGGACGGGGCGCCGGAATGACGCGCCGCGTTCGCGACGGCCTCTTCGACGAAGCGATAGACGCCGAGACGCAGCCGTTCGGGCAAGGCGTTGTGGGCGACGCTGTCGAGCTGCGCCGCCTCGGGCGCGACGTCGACCGTCACGTCGATGCGCGGACCGGCCCCCTCGGCGAGCAGCTCGAGCGCGGGGACGAGGCCCACGCTGAGCGTCGATGGGTGCAGACGGTGGCTCGCGCCGCGAACGTCCTCCTCGCGGATGCGGTCGAGCTCGTCGCCCAGCTCGTCGAGAAGGGCCACCGCGCGGAGGCCATCGGTCAGCGCGACGGCGCGGCTTTCGAGGAGTCGCTCGCTCGCGGCGAGCAAGCGCGACTCCACGCGCCCGTGCAGCACGGCCGCGATCTCCCGCCGCAGACGCTCCTCGCCGGTGGCGATGCGCTCCCGCGAGCTCTCGAGGTCCGCGGCGCGCTTGCGCAGCGCGTCGGAGAGCCGCGCGTTCTCCAGGGTGAGCGCGACCTGATAGGCGAACGCCTCCGCCACCGCGAGCATGTCCTGCGGCGGACGATCGACGAAGTGGTACGCGAGGGCGCCGGCGACCGCGGTCCCGATGCGCAGCGGGACGGAGTGCGTCCAGCGCAGCCCGACGACGGTCTCCGCGATGCGGATGGCGACGGGATGCACGGTCCCCCGCACGTGCTCGCTGAAGGCGGCGAAGCACGCCTCGCCCTCGACGAGAACGCGGTGCACCGCGGGGTTCGCGTCGGCGGAGAAGCGCACGTCGATCGGCGAGAAGCCGGGGATGATCCTCTGCGCCGCGCGCATGGCCTCGTCCATGATCCCCCGCGGCCGGATCGCCCACGCCGAGCCGGTGATCTGGTTCTCGCTAGCGTCGTACCAGGAGAGGTTGACGTACCGCGCGCCGGTGACCTCGATGGCGTTGTCGACGATCTCCTGGTAGAGGGCCTCACCCTCGCGGAACAGCTCCCAGCGCGTCGTGACCGTGGTCACGGGACGCTAGCGGACGTCGCGGCTGACGCTGAAGACGTCGCGGACGTGCTCGAGCTTCGCGAGCACGCGCGACAGCTGCTCGACGCTCGTCACCTGCATGACGACGCTCACCGTCGCGGTCTTGTCCGCGTCCGCGTTCGCGTTCGCCGCGAGGCTGAGGAGCTGGACCTGATCCTCGCTGATCACCGAGGCGATGTCGCGCACGAGGCCGGTCCGGTCCCAGGCGACGATCTTCACCGCCACGGGATACGTCTGCGGCCCGGTGCGCTCCCAGTCGACCTCGACGATGCGCTCGCGCTCGGCCATGTTGCGCACGTTCGTGCAGTCCGCCCGGTGCACCGTCACCCCGCGCCCGCGCGTGACGTACCCGACGATGGGATCGCCCGGGACCGGGTCGCAGCACACGCCGAAGCGCACGAGCAGGTCCCCCGTCCCCTTGACGCGCACGCCGCCCTTCGCCGTCGGCGGCGGCGCCGGCGGCGCCTGGCTGGGGATGGCCTGCGCCTGCTCGTCGAGGATCCCCAGGCGCGCGACCACCTGGGCCGCGCTCACCGCGCCGTAGCCGAGCGCGGCGAAGAGCGAATCGACGTCGTGCACGTTGAGCTCGGTCGCGGCCCTGAGCAGGTCCGGCGCGGCGATGTCGGGCAGCGACCGCTTCGTGATGCGCCGCAGCTCGCGGTCCAGGAGCTCCTTGCCGTGCGAGACGTTCTCCTCGCGCTGCTCGCGCTTGAACCATTGGCGGATCTTCTCGCGCGCGCCGGGCGTCCGGACGATCTGCAGCCAGTCGCGCGACGGCCCGCGCGCCGCCTTGCTGGTGATGATCTCGACGATGTCCCCCGACGCGAGCTTGTGGTCGAGCGGCACGATCCGCCCGTTCACCTTCGCGCCGATGCAGCGGTGGCCGACGTCGCTGTGGATGCGGTACGCGAAGTCGATCGGCGTCGAGCCGGCGGGGAGCTCCTTCACCTCGCCCTTGGGGGTGAACACGAAGACCTGGTCGTGGAAGACGTCGACCTTGAGCGACTCGATGAACTCCGTCGCGTCGGAGACGTCGTGCTGCCACTCCATGAGCTGGCGGATCCACGCGAGCTTCGATTCGTACTTCGGGTCGGCCTTCCCGCCTTCCTTGTATCGCCAGTGCGCGGCGATGCCGTACTCCGCGAGCTGGTGCATCTCCTGGGTGCGCACCTGGATCTCGAGCGGCTGCCCGTCCGGACCCATGACCGCGGTGTGGAGCGATTGGTAGAGGTTCGGCTTGGGGACGGCGATGTAGTCGTCGAACTGCCCGGGGATGGGCGGCCACAGGCTGTGGACCACGCCGAGCGCGGCGTAGCACGCGGGGACGTCGTCGACGACGACGCGCACCGCGAGCAGGTCGTAGACCTCGTTCATCGTGACGCTCTTGCGCCGCATCTTCTGCGCGATCGACCAGAGGTGCTTCGCGCGGCCGCTGATCTCGGCGCGCACGCCGGCCTTCTCGAGCTCGCGCGCGAGGATGCGCATCGCCTGATCGATGGAACGCTCGCGGATCTGCCGCCGCTGCGCGAGCTGCTCGGTGAGCTGGCCGTAGTGCTCGGGCTCGAGGTACTTGAACGCGAGGTCCTCGAGCTCCCACTTGATCTGCCAGATGCCGAGGCGATGTGCGAGCGGCGCGTAGATCTCCATCGTCTGCTTGGCGATGCGCTGCTGCTTCTCCGGCGCGAGCGGCGTGAGCGTGCGCATGTTGTGCAGCCGGTCGCACAGCTTGATGACGACGACGCGCAGATCGGTCGCCATCGCGAGGAACATCTTCCGCAGGTCCTCGGCCTGGCGCTGCTCCGTGGTCACCGCGGTGCGCTGCCCGCCGACCTTCGACAGCTTCGTCACGCCCTCGACGAGCCGAGCGACCTCCTCGCCGAACTCGCGGCGTACGTCGTCGTTGGTGTGAGCGGTGTCCTCGGGGACGTCGTGGAGGAGCGCGGCGGCGATGCTCTGCGGATCCATCCCCAGCTGCGCCATGAGCAGCGCCGTCGCCGCCGGGTGCTCGATGTACGGACCGCCCGTCGCTCGCATCTGGCCTTGGTGCGCCGCGGCCGCGTAGTCGTACGCGCGGTGGATGAGGTCCGCCGGGACGTCGGCGTAGTGGCGGCGCATCTCCGCGACGATCGCCTCGGCGTCGGCGGCGCCGTGCCGCTGCGGCCGCAGCCGCTCGGTGACCCCGACGATGCGCGTGAGCGCGCCGTGCAGCGCGCCTTGATGCGTGCGGATCGTGGCGCCTTCGGCCATCAGGACGCCACCGTGGGCGCGAGCGAGGCGATGCGCTCCGCGGCGACGCTCGCCATACGGCTCGCGGTCCCCACCGGCCCGAGGTCGCGCAGCTCGAGCTCGACGAGGCCACGCACGCCGATGCCGACCGTGACGACGGCGTCGACGCGGCCCTCCCCCGAGACGGCGTCGGCGTGATCGCCCCGACGGAAGGCCATCGCGTCGAAGGTGAAGCGTCCGACGGTGAGCTTGCAGCGGAGGTGGTCGGCGTCGACCCCGACGGGACGCACGCCGTGCACCTTCACGTCGCGCAGGAGGAGGTGCGGCCGCGGGTTGGCCGCGCCGCACGGCTCGAGCATCGCGAGCTCGACCGCCAGGCGCGGCGTGAGCCCGTCGGGCTCGAGCTCGGCGTCGACGATCACCGTCGGTATGGGGCGCACGTCGTGCAGCCGCGACCGGACGGACGCGTCGAGGCGCTCGCGGAAGGCGTCGATGCGCTCGACGGGGATGGAGAAGCCCGCGGCCATCGCGTGCCCGCCGTGCTTGGTGAGCAGGTCGCCGCACTCGACGAGCGCCTCGGCGATGTGGACGCCGGCGATGGACCGGCAGCTGCCCTTGCCCTCGGCGCCGTCGATCGCGATGACGGCGGCGGGGCGGCCGAGGTCCTCGACGAGGCGCGAGGCGGCGAGGCCGACGATGCCCGCCGGCCATCCCGTGTCGGCCACGACCGTCGCCCAGGCGTCGGGCCGCTCCGCCGCGCGCTCGCGCGCCCCGCGCACGACGTCCAGCGTGAGCCGCTGCCGCTCGGCGTTCCTCTCTTCGAGCCGGTCCGCGAGGGCCCTGGCCTCGGCCGCGTCCTCCGTGAGCAGCAGGCGCAGGGCGTCGGTCGCGTCGGCGATGCGCCCCGCGGCGTTGAGGCGCGGCCCCAGCACCCAGCCGATCTCCGCCGAGGTGATGCGCCCCGCCTTCAGCCCGGCGCGCTCGGCGAGCGCCCGCACGCCGACGAGCGGGCTCGCGTTCGCCGCGGCGAGGCCGCGCCGCACCAGGTGGCGGTTCCCGGCGCGCAGCGGGACGACGTCCGCGACGGTCGCGAGCGCGGCCAGCTGGACGAGCTCGGCGTCGTGCTCGGCGGCGCGCTCCGGACCGAGGAGGTCGCGCGCGATGGCGTACGCGACACCGGCGCCGGCGAGATCCTTGTCCACCGACGCGTCCCCCTCGCGGCGCGGGTTGACGACGGCGTACGCGTCGGGGATCGCCGCCGGCGGATGGTGGTGGTCGGTGACGACGAGGTCGATGCCGAGCTCGCGCGCGAGCCGCGCCTCCGCGACGGCGGTGATGCCGCAGTCGACGGACACGACGAGCCGCGCACCGTCGGCGGCGAGGCGCCGCAGAGCGGCGGCGTTGATGCCGTAGCCCTCCTCGTAGCGGTCGGGGATGTAAGCCGCGACCGTGGCGCCGAGCGCTTGGAAGGCGCGCACCAGGACGGCCGACCCGGCGACGCCGTCCACGTCGTAGTCGCCATAGACGACGATGCGCTCGCCCCGCGCGAGCGCGCCCTGGATCCGCTCGACCGCCCGGCTCTGATCGAGCATCGGCGGCCCCATCGGCGACGGCGCGGCGTCCAGGAACGCCTGCATGTCGGCGTAAGCGATGCCGCGCGCCGCCATGATGCGTGCGATGAGAGCGGGTATGCCGCTGGGCGGGTCTCCCGCGGTCACGACGGGCAGTACCCAGCGCCTTTGCGCTACAAGTGCCACGTGACCATCAAGTATCCGGTATGGGCATGCATCCTGGCGGTCGTCGCGGCCGCCTGCGTGTCCACGCCCGCGCCCACGCCAGCACCGCGCGCGAGCGCCCCCGCGACCGCCCCGCTATCCGCGGCCTCGGCCTCACCGGCCGCGACGCCGCTCCCCACCCCGTCCCCGACGCCCGCTCCGGCCTACTACGTCGTCTGGACCCTCGACTTCGAAGGCGACGCGGCGAGCGACCAGGCGCTGGCGAACACCGCGGCCATCGCCGACGAGCTCCACATCCCGACGACCGTCCTGTGGAACCCTCGGGCCTGGACGACGACGTCGGTGACCGCCGAGCGCGCCGCGGCGATGCTGCGCTGGACGCGGGATCGCGCCGCGAAGGGCGACGAGGTCGGGCTCCACCTCCACATGTGGACCGACTTCGTGCGCGCCGCCGGCGTCGCGCCGCGAACGGCGCCCAGCTGGGCCGCACGCGGCGACGGCTACGACGTGCCGATGACGTCGTACTCGGAGGACGACCAGCGAAAGCTCATCGCGTACGGGCTCAAGCTCATGGCCGATCACGGCGTGAGCGGCGTGACCTCGTTCCGCGCCGGCGGCGACATCGCCGACGCCGCGACGCTCCGGGCGCTCGTGGCCAACGGCATCGGCGTCGACTGCACCGCCGTCGCCGCCGGCAGCTTCGGCTCGCTGCGCCTGCCGTGGACGCTCCGCTCCGACGCGCAGCCCTATCACCCCGCGCGGGACGACGCGAACTCCTCCGGCGACCTGCCGATCCTCGAAGCGCCGACCAACGGCGGCAACACCTACGGCTACACGACGCTCTCGATCGTCCCCATCGCCCGTGCGGACCTCGCGATGCTCGGCCCGCCCGGCCGGCCGGCGACGCGGAGCAAGGCGATCGTCATCGTCAGCCACCCCGCGACGATCGACGCGGTCGAGCATGCGGCGATCGAGTCGCTGCTGCGCTCGTTCGACCCGTACCGCGCCGACACCGCGGGCGGGCCGTTGCGCTTCGTCACGCTGCGCGATCTCGCGCGGCTGTGGCGCTGACGCGTACCCTCGACGGATGACCCCTGCCGCGACCGCGGCCGACCTCGCCCTCCGTCCGGCGACGCTCGACGACGCGGAGCTCGCCGCCGACCTCGTGACCGAGGCGCGGCCGCGGGATCCGACCGACCCCGTGCTCCTGCGCTATCACTGGGAGCACCCCTGGGACGACAGCGTGTGGGTGCGCCTGATCGCGTCGCTCGGCGGACGCGACGTCGGCCTCTGCGCGCTGAACCATCCCCGCGACTGGGCGCGGATGCCGGAGCGCTACGCGAGACTGCAGGTCGAGCTCCTCGCTTCGCGGCGGTCGCCGGAGCGGCTCGACGCCCTCTTCGCGGCGGCGGAGGCCGACGCGGCCTCGGCGGGCGCGCTGCGCGCGTCGACGTGGGCATGGGAGGACGACGCCGCGAAGATCGCCGCCGCGTACGCGCGGGGGTTCCGCGAGGAGCGGCGCGAGCGCTTCTGGGAGCTCGACCTCCGTGAGCGGCGTGAGGAGCTCGAGCGCATGAGCGACGCGTCGCGCCGGCGAATGCGCGAGCAGGGCATCGCGGTCCTCACGCTCGACCGCGACGGCGATCCCGACCGCTACCGCAAGCTGTGGGCGATGAGCAACGAAGCGCAGGACGACGTGCCGACGACGGTGCCCCACACCACGCCCCCGCTCGAGAGCTTCGTCACGTCGCTCCGCAGCCCCGGGCTGCGCGAGGACCGCATCTGGATCGCGCGCGCCGGCGAGGAGGTCGTCGGCGTGTCGATGCTCGAGTACCCGCCGGTCCGCGGCGTGGTCCAGACGGATTGGACGGGCACGGCGCGGCGGATCCGCGGGCGGGGCGTCGCGCGCGCACTCAAATGCGAGACGCTCGTCCAGGCGATCGCGCTCGGCGTCGACCGCGTCCGCACGGACAACGACTCGCGGAACGCGCCTATCCTCCACCTCAACGAGACGATGGGGTACCGGCCGGCGGGCGAGATGGTCCAGCTCCTCAAGGAGCTCGCGCGATCCTGACCGGCCCGTCGCTCCAGGAGCGCTACGCCCCGCGGAGCACGTGCTTCGGCTGTGGCCCGGCGAACGAGAAGGGCCTGCGCATCCGCAGCTTCCCGCGCGAGGACGGGAGTGTCGGCGTGCGCTTCCGCGCGCGGACCGAGCACGAGGCGTTCGCGGGCTACCTCAACGGCGGGATCGCCGGCACGCTCGCGGACTGCTCGATGAACTGGGCCGCGACGTACGCCCTCATGCGCGCGAAGGGTCTCGACCGCGCGCTCCCCACGGTCACGCTCGCGTACGAGCTGCGCTTCCAGCGCCCCATTCCGACCGCGGGCGAGATCGAGCTCACCTCGCGGGTCGTCGATCTCGGCGAGGACCGCGCGACGGTCGAGGCGACGATCGACGCCGGCGGCCGCACGTGCGCCACGGCGCGCGGCACGTTCGTCGCGGTGAAGGAGGGACATCCCGCGTACCACCGCTGGTGATGCGCTAGGAGGCCGCTGAACTATTCGCCACGAGGATCTTCTCATCCACGCGGCGGTGTGCGATCATCCGTCCGGGGGAGCGCATCACCTCACGTGGAGGACGGCGATGCGCGGAGAGGACCGGCGGGCAGCGGCGATGTGGAGCTACGTGCGCCTCGAGGAGCGCGTCCCAGCTGACCACCCCTTGCGCGCCATCCGAGCGATGACCGATCGGGCCCTCGCCGAGCTCGATCCGCTCTTCCGGCGCCTGTACAGCCGGCGCGGCCGGCCGTCCATCCCGCCCGAGCAGCTGCTGCGGGCCCTGGTGCTCCAGCTCCTCTATTCCATCCGCAGCGAGCGCCTCCTGGTGGAGCGCATCGACGCCGACCTGTACTTCCGCTGGTTCGTCGGCCTCGAGCTCGACGACCCGGTCTGGCACCCCACCACCTTCACCCACGCCCGCGACGGCGCGCTCGGCGGCGAGGTGGCCGCGGCCTTCTTCGCCGCGGTCGTCGGCCAGGCGCGCGCGGCGGGGCTCCTGAGCGACGAGCACTTCTCGGTGGACGGCACGCTCCTGGAGGCCTGGGCCGGCCAGAAGAGCTTCCGGCCCATCGACGAGCGCCGGGACCAGGGCGGCCCCGGCGCGACCGCAGACTTCAAGGGCCGGCCGCGGCGCAACGACACCCACCGCTCGACGACCGACCCCGAGGCGCGCCTGTACCGCAAGGGCGACGGGCAGGAGGCGCACCTTTCGTACCTCGGGCACCTGCTCACCGACAACCGCTGCGGCCTGGCCGTCGGGGGCGAGGTGAGCATCGCCACGGGGGACGCCGAGCGCACCGCGGCGCTCCGGCTCCTCGGTCCCCCGAAGCGGCGCGGCCGCCGTCGCCGACGGCGCATCACCCTCGGATGCGACAAGGGATACGACGCCCGTGGGTTCGTCGCCGCCTGCCGCGAGCTGGGCGTCACCCCGCACGTCTGCCAGAACACCACGGGCCGCCGCTCGGCCATCGACGAGCGCACCACCCGCCACGTGGGGTACGCCATGAGCCAGGCCGCGCGCCGCCGCGGCGAGCGCGTCTTCGGCTGGCTCAAGACCATCGCCCTCTTGCGCAAGCTCCGCCACCGCGGACGCGACCGCGTCGACGGGATCTTCACCTTCGCGCTCGCCGTCTACGACCTGGTGCGTCTGCGCACGCTGACCGCGGAAAGGTCGGCCTGAGCGGGATGCGCACCAGGGCGGGTCGAACGGACGCGAGGCGCGTCGATGAGCGCCGGATCGCCTGGATCGGATCAAAGACGATCGGCTCCACCCGATGAGCGCCGCTGCGTCGATGAGAGAAGCTGCCTTCATGTGCAGTTCTTCAGCGGCCTCCTAGAGCGTCTTCTCCAGCTGGATGTGCGCCGGCAGCGGCTCGTACCCGAGCGTGTAGTTGACGGCGCGCATGGCCTTGTTCGGCTCGTCGTTCGTCGTGATCATCCAGCGCATACCGCTCGTCTTCGCGCGGGTCAGCGCCTCGATCTTGAGCGCGAACGCGATGCCGCGCCCACGGTACGCGGGTAGCACGGCGGTGTACCCGGTGCCGCCCTTCCTCCCGCCCTCGCCGCGGAAGCTCGAGGTGAGTCCGACGACTGTGTCGCCGTCGAGCGCGAAGACGTCGAGGTCGGGCGCGCTCCCCCGCTGCTCGAGGAGGAGCCGGCGGAAGACGTCGTAGCCCCAGTGCGCCAGCGGCGTCGCGACGGGGATGTCCGCCCAGGTCACCGTCTCGACGTCGTACACCCGGTGGAGGAACGCCTCGAGGCGCTCCGCGTCCATCTCGCGCTTCAGCTGTTCGAGCGTCGTGAAGCGGACCCCGCTCTCGAGGGGCCGTCGCGCGCGCTCCCGCCAGCGGGCGGGGTCGAAACGGTCGAGGTCGACGGCCGCTTGGATGCGGCGGCCGATCTCGCGGTACCCGCGCTTCTGGGCCCACGCGAGCGCCTCCGGCTCGCGCGCGGACACGCCGCCGTGAAGCTTCGGCGCCGCCATGTCCCGCGCCGCGGACTCCACCGCCGCGACGAGCGCGCCACCCAGACCGAGCCGGCGGTGCGCGCGCGCGACGAAGACGCCTGCGCGCGCCGAGCCGTCCGGCGCGCGTAGCAGCCCGCCCTGCCCGACGTCCATGTTCCCGGCGTACGCCCCGCTCGCGGCGTCGACGACGACGCGCACGCGGGTCGGGTCCGGCGTACTCCGCTCCCACTCGCGCCACTCGGCGGCGCTCTCATGCTCGACCTCCGGCAGATCGGCGTTGCGCTCCGCCACGATCGCCTCGCGGTCCTCGTCGCGGAACGGGCGCGCGCGATAGCCGGCCGGGAGCGCCCGCGCGACCGCGTCGAGCGTCGCGACGATCGTCATCGCGCCGAGGCTAGCCCGCCATGCGCAGGGCGTCGATGGTGAAGCGGAGCAGGCGCCAGAGCTCGCCGGCGAGGCCGAGCGCGCTCCGGCCCTTCGTCGCCGCCCCCACCTCCGCGTGCTGCACGAGCGTCGGGACGACGAGCTCGAAGCGACGGCCGCGGGCGGCCGCCTCCGCCGCGTACGCCTCGGCCGGCGGCTCGTACGTGTCGTTCGGGTCGTGGATCCAGAACACCGGAGGCTGGACGCGCGACCACACGGTGCTCGGGGAGAGCGCGTCCAGCGTCGCGCGTCCCGCCGGCGAGAGCGCCTCGAGGCGCGCGAGGGCGCCGTCGTAGCTGCCCGACGCGAACGCGGCGCTCACCGCCGCGCGGTCCGCCTCGTCCGGCATCGCCGCGAGGACCGCCGGGGGCAGGCGCGTCCTCACCTCGTCGCTCGGCTGCCACGGCTCGAGCCTCCCGCCGATCCGCTGCTGGTGCGACGCGACCGCGGCGACGTACGTGTCGAGGTCGAAGTACGAGCCGAGCACGACGATCTCGTCGGCGTCCGCGGCGGCCCCTGCCGACGCGGCGACGAGCGCGAGGCCGGCCCCCACCGACGCGCCGAAGATGCCCACGGGGCGCCCGCGCGTCTCGGGGAGCGAGCGCAGGTGCGCGAACGCGGCGTCGATGATCGCCGGGGCGCCGGGGTCGAGGCGCCCCTCCACCAGGAAGGGGAACTGCGGGAGCATCACGAGATAGCCGGCGCGCGCGAGCGTCGCGCCGAACTCCCGCGTCGCTTCGTTGTCGTTCCCGACCGGCGTCGCGCCGTTGACGATCATGAGCGCCGGATGGCGGTCTCCCCAGCCCGGCCGCCACCACGACACCCGCATCTCGACGCCACCGAGCGTCTCGCGTGTCTCCGCAGCGCGCACCGCCGGGGTGATGCGCTCGGCGAGGTCGCTACCCGCCAGCGACGGCGAGTACACGTCGAGGAGGAGGAGCGCGGCCTTGCCGCCGGGGTAGAGGAGGGGCCGCCACAGCAGGCCGAACGCGACGACGATCGCGAGGAGGATGCCGCTGCGCCGCCGCACGAGCGCGGACGCTAGCGCACGGGCGTCAGGCCGCGGCGGGCTGCGCCTTCCCGCGCCGGCGCCAGACGTCCTCGATCTCCTGCCACAGCGAGACGACCTGGGCGGCGTTGAAGATCGAGGAGTACGTCCCCGAGATGATCCCGATGAGGAGCGCGAGGGCGAAGTTACGGACCGAGTAGCCGCCGAAGAGGAACAGCGCGAGGAGCGTGAGCAGGACGGTGAGCGAGGTGATGACGGACCGGGTCATGGTCTGCATGACCGAGAAGTTGATGACCGGGTTGAGGGCCTCGCCCGGGTTGAGGCGCAGGTTCTCGCGGATGCGGTCGAACACGACGATCGTGTCGTGCACGGAGAAGCCGATGATCGTGAGCACCGCGGTGACGAACAGGCTGTCGACCTCGACGCCGAGGAAGTATCCGAGCATGGCGAACAGGCCGAGCACGAGGAAGGCGTCGTGGAGCAGCGCCACGATCGCGGCGATGCCGTAGCGGAACGCCGCCCAGCCGAACGTGCGGAACGCGAACGCGATGAGCAGGACGATGAGGATCGAGGCGAAGACGATCGAACGGATCGCGTTCTGGACCAGCTCACCACTGAACGACGGGCTGACCGACGAGGCGTCGACGCCGAGGATCTTGCCCGGGAACGCCTTCTCCAGCGCCTGCTGGGTCGTCGCGACCTCGACCGGCTTCATCTCCTTCGTACGGATGAGGAGCCGCGAGCCCTCGGCCCCCTGCAGCTGCGCCTCGCTGTGGCCGAGCGAGGTCATGACGTCGTGAACGGCCGTCGCCGCGGGGACGTCGCTGAAGCGCACGTCGAGCAGCGTGCCGCCGAGGAACTCGATACCCGGCTTCAGACCGCCCAGGAGGAGGAACGCGATGCCAGGCACGATGAGGAGCCCCGAGAGCAGGAAGTACAGCCACTTACGCTCGACGACCCGGAACAGGGCGGTGCGCGTCTCGCGGCTCACGGGCGCACCGCCGCCGGTCCGAGACGGCCGGCCTCCGCCGCGCGCTCCTCGACGCCGTACAGCGGCCGCCTCCGCAGGCGCTCGACCTCGATCGCCCCGCGCAGCAGCATCTGCGTCACGACGACCGCGGTGAAGAACGACACGGCGACGCCGATGCCCAGCGTGAGCGCGAAGCCCTTCACCTCACCGGTGCCGAACTGGAACAGGATGAACGCGGTGATGATCGTCGCGAGGTTCGAGTACCAGATCGACGGGAACGCGCGCTTCCGGCCCTCCTCCACCGCGGCGCGCAGCGACTTCCCGCTGCGCAGCTCCTCCTTGAGCCGCTCGAAGGTGAGGACGTTCGCGTCGACGGCCATCCCGATGGAGAGGATGAATCCGGCGATGCCCGCGAGCGTGAGGGTCACCGGGACGAGACGGAAGACGGCGTACGTGAGCACCGTGTAGAAGATGAGGGCGATCACCGCGAGCGCGCCGGGCAGGCGGTAGTAGAGGATCATGAACAGCGCGACCAGGAGCAGCCCGATCGCGCCGGCCACGAGGCTGCGCTGGACCGATTCGGCTCCGAGGGTCGGCTCCACGCGCGAGGACTGCAGGATCTCCAGCGGGACGGGCAGCGCGCCGGAGTTGAGCAGGAGGCTCAGCTCCTTCGCGCTCTGAGGCGTGAAGCTGCCTTGGATGATCCCCTTGCCGGAGGTGAAGACCTGCTGGATCACCGGCGCGGAGATCTGCTTGCCGTCGAGGACGATCTGGACCTGCTGGTTGACGTACTGCTTCGACAGGTCGACCCAGCGCTGGTCGTCGGGCGGCCCGAACTCGAAGTTGACGACGGGCTCACCGTTCTGCTGGAACGACACGTACGTCGGCTTGAGGTTCGCGCCGGTCAGGGCCGGCGTGAGCGACTTGTACTGGCCGGCGTTGGCCGCGTCGGGGACCTTGAACTCGAGGAACGCCTGCTTCGTCACGATGTCCTGGGCCTGCTGAAGGTCCGAGACCCCCGGCAGCTGGACGAGGATCTTGTCCGTCCCCTGCGCCTGGATGACCGGCTCCGACACGCCGAGGCCGTTGATGCGCCGCTCGATGACGCCGCGCGCCTGGTCGTTGAGCGTGGATACCGGGGTGGTGACGCCGGGCGGGAGCTTCTCGGTCTCGAGGCGCAGCACGAGCTCCGTCCCTCCCTGCAGGTCGAGCCCGAGGTGCGTCTTGATCTCCTGCTGGTACGACGAGCCGCCGATGTTGAAGCAGATCCCCGGGCAGCCGAAGGGGAAGTCGACGCGGTGGTGCGGGATGTCCACCCACACCGCGACGACGGCGATGAGCGCGATGAGCCACGGACCGATACCCATGGGAACGCTCTCGATGTTAGACGGAGGCGGCTATCCCTGTCGCTTCGCGTTCTCCTCGAGCCGCTCGCGCGCGAGGCGCGCCTCCCGATCGAACTCGGTCTCCGCGGGCTCCGTCGGCGTCGTCACCTCCGCCGGCGCCGCGCCGGCGGAGGGGGGCTCGACCGCTGTCGGCGGCTCGGGCGCGGGCGGCGGCGGCGGGGGCGCCGGATGGTCGGCGTTGAGCAGCTCGCGCTGCAGCTCGTCCGACGTGCGGCGCAGGTCGTTCATGATCCGCCCGAGGTCTCGCGCGACCTGCGGCATCCGCTCGGGCCCCAGGACGATGAGCGCGATCACGAGCAGGAGGAGGAGCTCCCCCGTTCCGATGCCGAACATCAGCGAAGGCGGGGGGCGCCGCCCCCCGCCGACCCCCCGACGTGCGCGACGCGGGCGGCGTTCGCCGCGTCCTTGAGCTCGCGCGCCGCGCGCTCCGCCGCGGCCTCGAAGTCGGCGCCATCCGACGCGTAGAGGACCGAGCGCGAGGCGCTCGGCAGGACGCCGCCGCCGCGCTCGTCGAGCGCCATGCGCAGCGCGTCGTCGACGGCCCCGCCCTGCGCGCCGACGCCGGGCATGAGGAAGAGGCGGTCGGGCGCGAGCTCGCGGAGGCGCCGCGCCTCGCGCGGGTACGTCGCGCCGACGACGAAGCCGCACTGCTCCGCCGGGAAGCGCCGCACGCACGCCTCGACGACCCGCTCGTAGAGCGGCCGCCCCTCGACGCTGAGATCCTGGAAGTCGCGCGCTCCCGGGTTGCTCGTCCGCGCGAGCACGAGGACGTACCCGAGGTCGGCGAACGCCGCGATCGAGTCGAGGCCCACGTACGGCGGGACCGTCGCCGCGTCGCCCCCGAGCTTGTCGAACAGCGCGCGCGCGTATGCCGCCGCGGTGTTCGGCACGTCGCCGCGCTTGCCGTCGAGGATCACCGGGATGTCGCGCGGGATCTCCTGCAGCGTGAGCGCGAGGACGTCGACGCCGGCCTGCCCGTACTGCTCGAAGAAGGCGAGGTTCGGCTTGTACGCGCAGACGTGGTCCGAGGTCGCGTGGACGATGCGCCGCAGGAAACGGCTGGCGGCCTGCGCGCCGCGGCCGAGGTGATCGGGGATCCGCTCCGCCTCGGGATCGAGGCCGACGCACACGATGCTGTCGCGAGCTCGCGTGGCATCAGCGAGCTTTTCGAGGAATCGCATTCCGTCCGCAAGCCTATGATACGGGCGCTTCCGCAAGGTAAAGGGAGGAAAGGGACCCCATGCACCGCACTCTTCGTGCACCTCTGGGGCTCACGCTCGCCCTCGTCGCGGTCGTGTCCGCGGCGTGCGGCGGCACCGCCGCCCCGACCACGTCCGCACAGCCTTCGGCCGCGGCGGCGTCGCCCGCCGCGTCGAAGGGGCCGCGCCTCGGGTCGTTCGACCGTCCCATCGTGATGGCGTTCGTGCCCTCGCAGGACACCGCGCGCATCACGGCGAGCGGCAAAGCGATCGCCGCGTCGCTCGAGAAGGCGACCGCCCTGAAGTGGGACGTCAAGGTCCCGACCAGCTACGCCGCCACCATCGAGGGCATGTGCGCCGGGCAGATCGACGTCGCCTGGCTCGCGCCGCTCTCGTACGTGACCGCGCACCAGAAGAACTGCGCGAACGTCCTGCTCGCCTCCGTCCGTAACGACGAGACGGGCAAGCCGAGCACCACGTACAACAGCCAGATCGTCGTCCGCAGCGACAGCGGGATCAAGGATCTCGCCGGCCTGAAGGGCAAGAAGTTCGCGTTCGTCGACCCGCTCTCGACCTCGGGCACGCTCTTCCCGATGGTCCAGATCAAGCAGCAGACGAACATGGAGCCCAAGGCGTTCTTCTCGCAGACGATCTTCGCCGGCGGGCACGACAAGTCGATGCTCGCTGTCTACCAGGGCCAGGTCGACGGCGCGGCCTCGTTCATCGACGCGCGCGACCAGCTCGAGAAGACCTTCCCGGACATCAAGCAGAAGACCACGCGGATCCTGACCGCGGGCCCCATCCCGAACGACACCGTCTCGGTCCGCAGTGGCTTCCCGCAGGATCTGGCCACCCAGATCCAGAAGGCGCTCCTCGACTACGCCAAGACCGACGACGGCAAGAAGGCCCTCAAGGCCCTCTACAGCATCGACGGCCTCGCGACGACCGACGCCAAGCTGTACGACCCGCTCCTCGCCGCGGCCAAGATCGCGGGCCTCGACCTCGAGAAGGAGGCGCAGGCGACCGCGGTGCCCGTCAAGACGGCGGCGCCCAGCCCGACCAAGGCCCCGTAGGAGGTCCGCTCACGGACATCGAAGGGCCGCCCCCCGCGAGGGGGCGGCCCTTGCTCGTCATCCAGCACCTCACGAAGGTGTACCCGAACGGCACGCACGCCCTCGACGACGTCTCCCTCGACGTCGCCAGCGGCGAGTTCGTCGTGCTCATCGGCCTCTCGGGGTCCGGGAAGTCCACGCTCCTGCGCTGCATCAACCGGCTCGTCGAGCCCACCTCGGGCAGCGTCGTCTTCGACGGGCAGGATGTCACCGCGGCGGGCGGCGGCGAGCTCCGCCGCATCCGCCGGCAGATGGGCATGATCTTCCAGCAGTTCAACCTCGTGAAACGCACGTCCGTCTTCTCGAACGTGCTCGCGGGACGCCTCGGCTATCGCACGACCGTCGCGACGTTCAGCGGGCACGCGAGCAGGGACGACGTCCAGCTCGCCTTCGAGAACCTTCAGCGCGTGGGGATCCTCGACAAGACCTACCAGCGTGCCGACGCGCTCTCCGGCGGGCAGCAGCAGCGCGTGGGGATCGCCCGCGCGCTCATGCAGAAGCCGCGCCTCATGCTGGCGGACGAGCCCGTCGCGAGCCTCGACCCCGCGACGAGCCACTCCGTGATGAAGTACCTCGAGGAGATCAACAAGAAGGACGACATCACGGTCATCTGCTCCCTGCACTTCCTCTCCCTCGCCCGCCGGTACGGCACACGGGTCGTCGCGCTGAACGCCGGGCGGGTCGTGTTCGACGGGGCGCCGGCCGAGATCGACGAGCGCCGCTTCAAAGAGATCTACGGCGAGGATGCGGTCGAGGTGGAGATCGGGCCGGTGGCCTCCTAGTGGCCGACTACTTCCGCGCGCGCGGCCTCGCCGTCCCACCCGAGCTCGACCGGCACTGGTATACGGACTGGCGCCGGCTGATCACCGTCTCGACCGCCCTTGTCGTCCTCGGCATCGGCTTCCAGCTCACCGACTTCGACCCACGACACCTGCAGTTCGACTACGCGCCCAAGATCCTCGCGCAGCTCGCGCGGCCCGACGTCAGCGTCTGCGGCCCGCAGAACGAATATGAGACCTGGCTCGACGGCGCCTGCGGCCTCATGGTCGTCACCATCTTCCTCGGCATCGTCGCCACCCTCATCGCGGTCGTCATCGCCCTGCCGCTCTCCTTCCTCGCGGCGCGCAACCTCATGACCGGCCACCCCGTCACGGCCGCGATCTACACCCTCGTGCGCTTCGTCTTCACCGTCATGCGCTCGATCGACGTGCTCATCGTCGTCATCCTCGCCGCCGTCATCTTCGGCATCGGCACCGCCGCGGGGATCATGGCGCTCGCCTTCCACAACGTCGGCGTCATCGGCAAGCTCTACTCCGAAGCCATCGAGGGCATCGAGACCGGGCCCATCGAGGCCATCACCGCCACCGGCGCAAACCGCCTCCAGGTCATCTGGACCGCCGTCGTGCCGCAGCTGGTGAACCCGTTCATCTCGTTCACCATCTACCGCCTCGACACGAATGTGCGCCTCGCGCCGATCCTCGGCTACGTCGGCGGCGGTGGGATCGGCGTCATGCTGTTCCAGAACATCCAGCTGCTCAACTACCGCGCGACGTCGTTCATCATCCTGCTGATCATCGCGACCGTCGCGGTCATGGACTTCCTGTCGGCCCAGGTACGGAAGCGGCTCGCCTAACGGGCCCACGACGGGCGCGATGACCCGTCGATCCCCTCACCCCGCGTGACCTTGACCGCTTCCTTCGGCGCGCCGCCGCGCAGCGCGTCGCCCAGCTCCATCGCGTAGAGGTCGATCGTCCCGTCCTTCTCGCGCAGGAACGCGATCTGCGAGCCGTCCGGCGAGAACACGGCGTTCCAGCTCGCACCGTCGCTCGTGAGCGCGACGTCGCGCTTCGACGTCGGGTCGTAGGCGTGGACGTCGTTCTTGGTCGCGTCGTGGCGGAGCGTGTACAGGATCCAGGTGCCGTCCGGCGAGTACGACGGCGCGTAGGCGCCGCCCTCGGGGAGCCCCGCGAGGCGCTGGGCGCCGCCCTTCGTCAGGTCGAAGACGAGGATGCCGGGCGTCAGCCCCGTGTACGTCGTCGCCGCGATGCTCGTGCCGTCGGGCGACCACGCCGGGTCGGCGAGGTCGGAGCCCTGCGACAGGAGCGTGCGCACCGGCGTCTGGGCCATGGTCCACAGCGCGAGGTCGGCCGCTCCGTCGCCGTCGTCCTCGGCCACCGCGAGCCGCTTCCCGTCCGGCGACACCGCCGGGCCGAGGAACCACGACACCAGGTGCTGACCGTTCGGGCGCTTCTGGCGCAGGCCGCTCAGCACGATCGTCTCGGGTCCGCCGCCGGATCCCTTGCGCACGATCGACGTGAACCCGAGCTGCGCGTTGACGACCGCGCCGTCGACGACGCGCTGACCGTCGATCTCCTCCTTGCGCGCGAAGTAGAGCGTCGATCCGTCGGCGGAGAGGAAAGGCTGCTCGTTGCGGCCCTCGGAGGTGAGCGGCGCGTAGCGTCCGTTCCGCAGCACGTAGACGTCGCCGCGGAGCATGAAGGCGATGGTCCCCGGGAGCTTGGCCACGCCCGTCTGCTCCGCCGGACGCGTCGGCGTCGGCGTCGCCGCGCTGACCGGCGACCCCAGCGTCGGCGACACGCGGGCGTAGCCGACCGCGTACGCCGCGACGACGAGCGCCGCGACGACGCCGAAGGTCACCTCGCGGCGCGCCACGACGCCTCCAGCCGAGAAGCGACGCGCTCGATCTCGGACGCCACGTCCGGCCCGTTGCGCAGCGTGAGGTATCCATCGTCCGGCTCCTCGAAGCCGCGCTCGCGCATCATCTCGTAGACGGCGCGGTCCGCGTCGGAGCGGTCCTCCGGCGCGCGCGCGGAAGCGCGCGCGGCGAGGCGGGCGAGGACGTCGGACTCGTCGGAGGTGACGAGGACGAGCGCCAGCGGCACCCCGCGCCGGCGCGCGACGTCGACCGCGCTGGCGCGCTGAAAGGCGCGCAGGTGGGTCGCGTCCACTATCACGCGGTGCCCCTCCTCGAGCAGCGTCTCGACGAGGCCGTCGACGAGCCGGAACACGGCCGCGTTCTCCTCCCGCGCGTACGACGCGGCGATGAACAGCTGCGCGCGGAGGTGATCGCTCGCGACGTGTGCCGCGCCGAGCCGCTCCGCGAGGAGACGAGCGCAGTGCGACTTCCCGACGCCGGGGAAGCCCATGAGGAGCACGAGCGCGGGTCGTCCGACGGGCGTCTCGGGAGCGGGGACCGCGGCGCGCAGCCCGCGCGCGACGTCCTCGGCGCGCTCGGCGAGCACACGCGTCTGCGACCGCACGGCCTCGCCCGAGGCGCGCGAGCGCCGGCTCACGCCTGGTGGCCGTGCGCGCGGAGCGCGGCGCGCGCCGCCCCCACCTCGTCCCACGGCGCCTTCTCCTCACCGACGATGATCGAGGACTCGTGCCCCTTGCCGCAGAGGACGACCGTGTCGCCCTCGCGGGCGCGCTCGATCGCCGCGGCGATGGCCTCGGCCCGGTCGGGCACGACGAGGTAGTCCGCGCCGCGACGCTTACCGGAGGCGATCGCGCCCGCCTCGACCTCGCGCAGGATCGCCTCCGGATCCTCGAGCCGAGGGTCCTCCTGGGTGATGACGAAGAGATCGGCCAGCCGCGACGCCACCTCCGCCATCTTCGGGCGCTTCTCGCGGTCGCGCTCGCCGGCGCTCCCGAACACGGCGATGAGGCGTCCGGCGGTGAGCGGCCGCAGGAGCGCCAGGACCTTCTCGAGCGACGCCGGCGTGTGCGCGTAGTCGACGATGACGCTGAACGGCTGGGATCCCTCCACCCGCTGCATCCGCCCGGGCACCGGCCGCGCCGCCGCGAGCGCTGCGCGCGCTCGCTCGAGAGGGACGCCCGCGGCGACGCCCGCCGCGGCGGCGGCCAGCGCGTTCTCGACGTTGAAGCGGCCGACCAGCGGCAGGTCGAGCTCCACCGTGTCCCCGAACGCGGCGATCTCGACGTGCGAGCCCGACGCGTCGGCACGGTCGATGCGGCCCTGCACGTCGGCGAGCGCGTCGAGGCCGTACGTGATGGTGCGCGCGGGGCGCGCGCGGTCCGCGAGGTAGCTCCAGTGCGGATCGTCGGCGTTGAGCACCGCCGTCTTCTCGACCCCTTTGCCCGGTCCCTTGAGGAGCTCGGCGAAGAGGATGGCCTTCGCTTCGAGGTACGCCTGCAGCGTGCCGTGGAAGTCGAGGTGCTCCGCCGACAGGTTCGTGAACACGGCGATGTCGACGTCGCACCCGCGCAGCTTCTCGAGCGCGAGCGCGTGGCTCGTCGCCTCCAGCACGCCCCACGTCCCGCCGGCGACGAGGAGCTCGGCGAAGAACTCCTGCACCTCGACCGCTTCCTGCGTCGTCTGCCGCGTCTCGTTCGCCCACTCGTGGTCGCAGCACTTGAAGTCGACGGTGGTCGCGTAGCCCGTCCGCTCCCCCGCCGCCTCGAGGACGTCGGAGAGGAGGTGCACCGTCGTCGTCTTGCCGTCGGTCCCGGTGACCGCGGCGAGACGCAGCTTCCGCGTGGGGTGGTCGAACAGCTCCGCGGCCAGGCCGGCGAGCGCGGCGCGCGTGTCCGCTACGACCGCGACGGGGACGGCCAGCGGCAGCGGCCGCTCCGCGACGACGGCGACGGCGCCGCGAGCGACCGCGTCGTCGGCGTGGTCGTGGCCGTCGCGGTGCGCCCCCTTGATGGCGACGAACAGCGAGGCCTTCGACGCGCGGCGCGAGTCGTAGACGATGCTCCGCACCTCGACGTCCGAGCCGTCGGGCGTCGGCAAGCCGGCGCCGGCGAGGAGCGGTCCGAGCTTCATCGCCCGATCGCCTGCAGCGCGCGCGTGTACAGCGGCTCGGCCGCGACGAACGCGCGGTAGCGCAGCGCGCTCGGCGCGGCGTCGTGCGCGCCCACGTACCGCCTGACTTCGCCTCCGAAGCCCTTCTTGAAGAGGTACGGCCCGTGCATGGGGTCCGCCTTGTTCGAAGGGTCGACGGGGATGCCGCCCAGGTCGTAGGTCCGGCGGCCGCGGGTCTTCGCGGCGCGGATGCACTCCCACTGCAGGCCGTACGAGGCGTAGCAGCGGCGGCCCTCCGCGGTGCTCGCGCCGTACATGTACACCTCGCGCTCACCGCAGGCCCACGTCATCGCGCCGGCGACCGGCCGCTCCTCCTGGTACGCGAGGCGGAGCGTCGCCAGGCCCGCGTCGATGAGCGTGCGCCACACCAGGCGGTAGTACTCCCACGTCCGCGTGATGAACTTCGCGCGCTCGCCGGTCGCGCGATAGACGTCGTAGAAGGCGCGGAGCGACGCCTCGTCGGCGCAGGCGCGGACGGCGACGCCGCGCTTCGCCGCCTGACGGACGCTCCAGCGCGTGTCCTTCTCGAGGCCGGCGAGGAGGCCATCCTCGTCGCGGTCGAGGTCGATGACGAGCGTCGCCAGGACGGGCTGCACGTCGGGCCCGCGGCGGTAGCCCGCGTGCGCGAGCGGCGCGGCGGCCTCCTCCGTCGTGAGCTCGGGGTCGACCTTCACGAGCAGCGCGCGGCGCTCCCGCGCGAGCGCGGCGAGCGTGTCCAGCGCGTGGGCGAGGCCGTCGCGGTCGCCGGGCGCGACAACGGGTCCGCGCGGGGCGTAGCCCACCTCGCCGAAGACGGGAAAGCGCTTCCACAGCACCAGCGCGACGGGGAGCGGCTCGCCGACGCGCACGAACTCCGGCCGCCATCCCTGCTCCGCGCGGATCCGCGCCCAGGCGCTCGACTGCAGGACGTGGCCGCCGGGCGATCGCACCGCGGCGTCGTCCCAGCCGTCCGGCGCGCTCACGTGGCCGCCCGCGCGAGGCGTGATCGCCCCACGAGCTGCCACAGCGGGAAGAGCGCGCGGTCCACGGGCGTCTCGAGCGCGCCGACGAACTCGACGACCTCGCCGCCGAAGCCGAGCTTGAACTGCTCCACGCCCGCGAGCGCGTCGTCCTCGCTCCCGCGCTCGGTGAGCCCCCACATGTCGTAGCGCGTCACCCCGAGCTGACGCATGCGCTGCAGCGCCCGCCACTTGAGCAGATAGAAAGGACGGTCCTCGGCGTGGGTCCCGCTCCAGCCGCCGTACAGCTCCCAGGCGCGGTCGCGCATGCGCGCCAGCATGAGGCCACCGACGTCCTCGCCGCCGACGGTCGCCATCAGCGTGTGCAGGCCGTCGCCGAGCCCGTCGCGCAGCCGCTCGAGGTAGGCGAGGGAGTGGATGGCGAAGCCGTCGCGCTCGCCGACGACGCGCAGCAGGCGGTGGAAGCGCGCGAGGTCGGTCGTCTCCTCGGTCGCGACGCCCGCGCGCTCGGCCTTGTGGATGTACTGCCGCGTCTTCTTGCGCATCGCCCCGAGCAGCTCCTCGGGCTCTCGCGAAGGATCGAGGATGAGCGTGCGTCCCGGCTGAACGTGCACCAGCGCGACGGCGACGCCCGCGCGCGCGAGCGGACCGCGCAGCGACGGCGGCGCCTCCGGGTCGCACAGGAGCGCGGCGCAGCGCCCCGCCCGCCCGAGGGCACGCCGCAGGGCGACGATCGCGTCGGGGAGCGCCTCGTCGGCGACGAGCGGGCCGCGGGGACAGTAGGCGAGGGTGATCCCCAGCGGCAGCGTCTTCACGAGGACCTGCGCCGCGCCGCCGCCGTCGATGACGAAGCGCCGCGCCGTCCACCCGGTCAGGGACTTCGCCAGCGCCCAGCCCCGCGTTTGAAGGAAGTGGCCGCGCGACGTGGCCAGGACGAGATCGTCCCAGGCCGCATCGTCGGCGGCGGACGCCGGTCGGGCCTCTATGCGGTCTCGGCCGCCGCGACCGCCTCCGGCTCCTCGGTCTTCGGCGCCGCCGGGAGCTCGCGCGCGGTGAAGGTGCATTCGGGATAGCGCTCGCAGCCGTAGAAGAACGATCCGCCGCGACCGCGCCGCCGCACCAGCTCGGCTTGTTTGCACTCGGGACAAGTGACGCCCGTCCGCTGCTGTTGCTTCTTGACGTACTTGCAGTCGGGGTAGCCGGTGCAGCCGATGAACGGGCCGAAGCGGCCGCGCCTTCGCGCCAGCGGCTTGCCGCACTGAGGACAGATCTCGCCCTCGAGGATCTCCATCTGGGGTCCCTGCTCGCCCTCGAGCGGAGCCGAGTAGTCGCACGCGCCCGGCGGCAGCGGCTGGCCCTTCTTCCCGCGCACGAAGCCCGTGCACGAGTAGAAGCGGCCGTAGCGCCCGAGCTTGATGACCACGGGCCGCCCGCACTTCGGGCAGGTCTTGTCCGTCGCTTCCTCGACCACGTCCGAGCGCTTCACCGTCTCGGCCTTCTCCTCGACCCGCGCGATGAAGGGATCGAAGAACTCCTTGACCACGGGCACCCAGGCGACCTCGCCGCGCGCGATCCTGTCGAGATCCTCCTCGATGCGCGCGGTGAACCCGGTGTCGACGATGTCGGCGAAGTGCTCCTTCAGGAAGTCGACGACGGTGTACGCGACGTCCTCCGGGACGAGCGCGCGCTGCTCTCGGCGCACGTACTTCCGGTCGAGCAGCGTCGAGATCGTCGGCGCGTACGTCGACGGCCGGCCGATGCCGTGCTCCTCGAGCGTCTTCACCAGCGACGCTTCGGTGAAGCGCGGCGGCGGCTCGGTGAAGTGCTGGGTGGCGTCCAGGCCGAGCAGCTTGAGCTCTTCCCCCTGCGCCACGTCGGGCAGCGGCGCGATCTCGCGCTCGGGCTCGTCGGTCCCCTCCTGATACGCGCGGAGGTAGCCGTCGAACAGGAGACGCCGGCCGTTCGCGCGGAGCACGTAGCCGTCGGCCTCGATGTCGAGCCGCGTCGACTCGTAGCGCGCCGGGGGCATCTGCGACGCGAGCGTCCGCCGCCAGATGAGCGTGTAGAGCTTCAGCTGATCGGGCTTGAGCGCCTTGCGCATCGCGGACGCCGTCTGCGAGAGGTCCGTCGGGCGGATGGCCTCGTGCGCCTCCTGCGCCCCCTTCGACTTGGTTCGGTAGTGGCGCGGCTTCTCGAGGGCGTAGTCCTTCCCGTACTCCTTGAGCACGACCTCGTGCGCCTGATGGAGGGCGCTCTCCGCCAGGTGGAGCGAGTCGGTCCGCATGTACGTGATGTGGCCCTCTTCGTACAGCTGCTGCGCGATGACCATCGTCCGCTTCAGCGAGAAGCCGAGCTTGCGCGACGCCTCCTGCTGCAGCGTGGAGGTGGTGAAGGGCGCGGCCGGGTTCCGGGAGCTCTCGCGCTTCTCGACCGAGGCGACCTTGTAGAGGGCGTCGGCGAGCGCCGCGCGGTGGCCGTCGGCGTGGGCCTGGTCCGGGACGTGAAGCTTGTGCCCCTTGTGCGTGATGACCTCGGCGGGGAACCGGTCGCCGGCGGCGTCCTGAAGCAGGGCGTCGAGCGTCCAGAACTCCTCGGGCTTGAACGCCTGGATCTCGCGCTCGCGGTCGACGACGAGACGCAGCGCGACCGACTGGACGCGGCCGGCGGAGAGCCCGTAGCGGATCTTCTTCCACAGCAGGGGCGAGAGCTTGTAGCCGACGAGGCGGTCGACGACGCGCCGCGCCTGCTGCGCGTTGACGAGGTCCATGTCGATCTCGCGCGGCTTCTTGAACGCCTCCGCGATGGCGCTCGCGGTGATCTCGTGGAACGTGACGCGGCGCCGCTTGTCCTCCGGGATGCCGGCCACGTCCGCGACGTGCCAGGCGATGGCCTCGCCCTCGCGGTCGAGGTCGGTCGCCAGCCAGACCCGCGTGGCCGCCTTGGCGTCCTTGCGGAGCTGCCGCGCCACCTTCTCCGAGTCGTCGGGGATGACGTAGTCGGGCGCGAAGGTACGGAGGTCGATGCCGAGCTTCGACTTCGGCAGGTCGCGGATGTGGCCGTACGACGCCTCGACGACGTAGCCCGGCCCGAGCATGCGCTCGAGCGTCCGCGCCTTCGACGGCGACTCGACGACCACCAGGTCGTGGCCGTCTTCTGCCTTGCGCTTGGCCAACCGCAGCTCCTCCAGAACATGCCGAAGGCGCCCTATCCGGGCGCCCTCCCTTTTTCCAAGATACGCGAACGCGGAAATCGGCCGGAAAAGCGGCCTACAGGAGGTCTTCGCGGCCCTCGGCGCGCAGGCGATCGACCACGGCTTTCACGTCCTCGGCGCGCTCGCGCGAGGCCACCAGCAGGGCGTCGCCGGTGTCCACGACGACCAGGTCGCTCACGCCGACGAGCGCGACGAGCTTCCCCGGCGCCCACGCGTACACGCCCTCGGAGTCCACCGCGACGTGTCCGTCGGCCGACCACGTGTGGCTCCCGGCGACGATCTGCGCGAGCCGCTCCCAGCTGCCGACGTCCTGCCAGCCGATGTCGGCGGGGACGACCGCGACGTTCTTCGCCTTCTCGGCGATGCCGTAGTCGATCGTGGTGCGGTCCGTCTCCTCCCACACCTCGGCCAGCACCGACTCGTAGCGCGGACCGCCGTGCGCCTCCGCCAGCGCGTCGATGGCGCGGGCGGTCGCCGGCAGGTGCGCGCGGTACGCGTCGAGCACGGTCGCCACCTGCCACACGAACATCCCCGCGTTCCAGTAGTGGCCGCCCGCCGCCACCATCCGCTCGGCGTCCTCGCGCTTGGGCTTCTCGATGAAGCGCTTCACGGCGCGCACGGGCACCGGCGCGTCGACCGGCAGCGCGTCCCCCGCCTCGATGTATCCGAACCCGGTGTCCGCGCGCTCCGGCTCGATCCCCAGCGTCACGATGTTCCCCGCCTCGGCGCCCGCCGTCGCGGCGATGAGGACGGTCCGGAAGCGATCCGGCCGCGCGACGACGTGGTCCGACGGCAGCACGGCGACGACCGCCTCCGGGTCGAACGCGTGGAGCGCGGCCATGGCCAGCGCGATCGCGGCGGCGTTCCCGCGCGGGTACGGCTCGACGACGACGTGGTCGACCGCGAGGTCCGGCAGCTGCTCGTGGATGAGCGCGCGATGCTCCGGCGGCGCGACGAGGAAGATCCGCTCGCGCGGGATGAGCTCGCCGACGCGGTCCACCGTGGACTGGAGCAGCGTTCGCGCTCCCACGAGGTCGAGGAACTGCTTCGGCAGCGACCGCCGCGAGCGCGGCCACAGGCGCGTTCCCGACCCGCCCGAGAGGATGAGCGCGTAGAGGCGGGGCAGAGGTCCCCTACTCGCCGAAGTAGTCGAGCCGCATCGCCGCGCGCATCTCGTGGAGGGTGCGCCGCGCCTCGGCGCGGGCGCGCTCGCTCCCGCTGCGGACGATCTCCTCGACGATCTTCGGATCGCGCGCGTACTCCGCCCGCCGCTCGCGGATGGGCGCGAGAAAGCGCTCGAGCGCCGCGACCAGCCGCTGCTTCACCTCGACGTCGCCGACGCGCCCCTGGCGGTAGCGCTGCGTCAGGTCCTCGACCTCCGCGTGGTCGTCGTTGAACGCCTCGTGATAGATGAACACCGGGTTGCCCTCGACCCGCCCGGGATCCGTCGGATGGACGCGCTCCGGATCGGTGTACATGCGCATGACCTTCTGCTTCACCGTGGCCGGGTCGTCGGCGAGGTCGATGGCGTTCCCCAGGCTCTTTCCCATCTTCGACGCGCCGTCGATCCCGGGGAGGAGCTTCTCCGACGGGATGAGCGCCTCGGGCAGCGGGAAGACCGGCGCGAACAGCTCGTTGAAGCGGCGCGCGATCTCGCGCGTGAGCTCGACGTGCGACTCCTGGTCGCGCCCGACGGGGACGAGGTCGCCCTTCACGCAGAGGATGTCCGCCGCCTGGAGGATCGGGTAGCCGAGCAGCCCGTACGAGGGCTGCGTGATCTCGTGATCGCGCATCTGCTCCTTCAAGGTCGGGATGCGCTGCGCGCGCCCGACGCTGACGAGCATCGAGAAGTACAGGTGGATCTCGGCCGTCTCGGGCACGAGCGACTGCAGGTAGATCGTCGTCTTCTCCGGATCGATGCCGACCGAGAGGTCGTCGAGGACGACGTCGCGGACGTTCCGGCCGATCTCATCGAGGTGCTCGAGGCGCGTCGTCAGCATGTGGTAGTCGGCGATGAGGACGAACGTCTCGTACGAGTCCTGCAGCTTCACCCGATTGGCGAGCGTGCCGATGTAGTGACCTAGGTGGAGACGCCCGGTCGGGCGGTCGCCCGTGAGGATGCGCTTCATGGGAGCGTCAATGCTAGATGGTCCATCACCACGCCTGCCATCTCGTCGCGCTTGCCGGTGAAGAAGTGATCCGTCTCGGGGATCGCGACGACCGCGGCGCGCGGGTACGCCGCGCGGATCTCCGCCGCCGTCGCGAACTCGTCGTTCGAGCCGTTGACGACGAACGCGCCGTCCGGGACGGGCGGCATCTGCGCGTGCGGCTCGCCCGTCTCCGATCGCAGCGGCAGGCCGAGGAGCGCGTACGTCTCCGGCCGGCCGCCGCTCGCGAGCCAGCGCAGCGTTGTGAGCGCGCCGAAGCTGAAGCCGACGACGCCGAGACGCAGGCTCGGCGCGACGCCGCGCGCGTGCGCGACGGCGTCGGCGAGGTCATGGTGCTCGAGCGCGCCGCCGCTCCAGTCGCCCTTGCTCGCCCCGACGCCGCGGAAGTTGAACCGCAGCGCGTACCAGCCGCGGTCCGCCGCGACCCGCGCGAGGAGGGCGATGAGCGGATTGCGCATCGTGCCGCCGTGGGTCGGAAGCGGATGCGCGATGACCACGATCCCCGTGACGAGGCCGTCTGGGATGCGGAGCGTCCCTTCCAGGCGCCCCGCGATGATCTGCGCTTCCTCTCTCACTCCCGTTCCGACCAGCGTACGTCGCGCTTCAACGCGGCGGGTCGCCGGTGGCGGCCTTCGCCACGTCCCCGCCGCCCACTCGCGCGATCCCGGCGAGCAGGCGGCGCGACATCACCGAGCGCGGCTTCGCGAGCGTGACGTCCTTCGCCGACGCATGGCGGTCGCGCGACTTCATCAGCAGCCACTGCCGCCCGCGGGTGCGGACGAGCGCCCACGCCCCCTTCAGCTTGCGGCCGCGCAGCGTGAAGCCGATGCGGCCCGCGCGGAACGCGCTCTCGGCGTCCTCCGCCGGCTCCCACGTTCCGATGTCCCACACCATCACCGTGCCCCCGCCGTACTCGCCGGCCGGGATGACCCCCTCGAACGTCGCGTACTCGAGCGGGTGATCCTCGACCTGCATCGCGAGCCGCTTCACTTTCGGATCGAGCGACGGTCCCTTCGGGACGGCCCAGGAGCGGAGGACCCCCGCGCTCTCCAGACGGAAGTCGTAGTGGAGCGCGGTCGCGCGGTGCTTCTGTACGACGAACGTGAGGGCTCGGGGAGCGCGTGGCATCGCTCCCAGTTGTACGCGATGTCAGCGAAGAGCGAAGCGGCCGTCGCCCGTCGCGATCACCACGCCCCCGATGAGCATCTCGGCCAGGAGCGTCGCGACGTCCGCCGAGGCGACGCCCGCCGCCGACGCGATCGCGTCGACGTCCGCCGGTCCGCCCGATAGCAGCGCGACGACCCTATCGGCCAGCGGACCGAGGGCGCTCTTCTCGGCGCCGCGTGCGGCCAGCCGGACCCGTAGCACCGTCGCGACCTGGTCGGCCGAGGTGAGGAGCTGGGCCTGACCGTCCGAGATGAGCTGGTTCGATCCTTGCCAGGTCGGGGCGGCGGGCGGGCCGGGGATCGCGAAGAGCGCGCGTCCGATCCGCACCGCGTACTGCGCAGTGATGAGGGCGCCCGACCCACGCGGCGCCTCGATGACCACCACGGCGTCCCCGAGCGCCGCGACCGTCGCGTTGCGGCGCGGGTACGACCAACGGTCGCCATGGGCGTCCACCGGGAACTGCGAGAGCAGCGCTCCGCGCTCGAGGATCGCCGACGCGATCCGCCGTCGACGGACCGGCCCCATCGTCTCGAAGAAGAGCAGACCCTCGCCGAGGACGGCGACGGTGACACCGTCCGCGGCGATCGCCGCGGCGTGGGCCGTCGAGTCGATGCCCTGCGCCAATCCGGACACGATCACGACGCCCGATCGCGCGAGGACCATCGCCAGCTCGCGCGCCATCCGCCGCCCGAGGTCGGTCATCCTCCGCGTCCCGACGATCGCGACGGACGGGACATGTCGCGGTGGAAGGCGACCGCGCAGCCAGAGCCGCGCGGGGGCGAAGCTCGTCTCGCGCAGACGCTCGGGATAGCGGGGATCGCTCGGCTGCAGCTCGATCACGCCTCGGCTCGCAGCAGCAACGCCGCCGCGACGTGATCCGAGGTGATCGCTCCCAGGTCCGCGAGGTCGGCGACCGTGCGCGCAACGCGCAGCAGACGGTGGTAGCCGCGCGCCGAGATGCGTCGAGCGGAGACCGCTCCTGACAGGAGCCGCTCGCCGGCGCCGTCCAGCTCGCAGAACGTCTCGACTTCGCGCTTGGTCATCTCCGCGTTGCAGCGTCGGCGCGTACCGGCGAGCCGCTGCCGCATCCGCGCTCGCGCTCGCTCGACGCGGCGGCGCACGGCGGCCGACGTCTCGCGTTCTCGCCGGTCGCGCAGTTCGCGGTACGGGACGCGCGGCACCGCGACGCGCATGTCGATGCGGTCGAGCAGCGGACCCGAGATGCGGGCGCGATACCGCGCGACGGCGTCCGGAAGGCACGTGCACTGCGCCTCGGCATCGCCCAGACGGCCGCACGGGCATGGATTCTGGGCCGCCACCAGTGTGAAACGCGCGGGATACGTCGCCGACGAGCCTGCGCGCGAGATCGTGACGGCGCCCTCCTCGAGCGGCTCGCGCAGCGTCTCGAGCACGCGCGGCGGGAACTCGCCGACCTCGTCGAGGAAGAGCGCGCCGCTGTGAGCCAGCCTTTCAATATGTCATCTGGCGCCTCTTGCGCTGCCATAAGACGGACGGGCACGCCGCCCGTCTGCCTTAGCGCGCGCAGCTCGATCTTCGCGTCATGCTGGTCCGAGAGTCGGAGGTCCAGGAAGCACTCCCGGACCCGTGATCGAGGGCGGCCACGCCTCGGTTCCGCTGAGCATCGGCGCCCCTTTTTTCGAAACTCTGGACGCCATAACGCGTCAGGCGCTCGTCACGTCACATGTCAGCGCCCCTGGCGGCGGCGGCAGGGTCGGGTTCGCGGCGCCGAAGCCGAGCTCCCGTTCGCACCTGATCTGCTCGCGCTGCCACTCGGTGTCGATTGGGTCACCGAAGCGCTCGGGATAGAGCGCGCGCCAGATCTGCTTGCGCACGACGAAGCTCTCGGGGTCGGCCAGGTAAGCGGCGTGCCACGTCGCGAGAGCCTCCCGCCGCTCCCCGCGCTTCATAAGCGCGTCGCCGCGCGCGAAGAGTGCGAGCGCCTCGTGAACAGAGGTCGCCAGGCCGGGACGCGGCGCGTGGCGCTCGGGCTTAGGGCCCAGGCCGAGCCAGCTCCGGACAATGTCGCGTGTGGTGTCCTTGTCGCGGAGCAGGTCGAAACCGGACACCACCTCGTCGAGGAGCACGCCGTCGAGGGCGAAGGCGTAGCCATTCGGGATAACCCGATAGCCGAGGATCTTCGCGAGAGCGTTCTCCGCGTCCACGAGCGTCGGGAAGTCATACGACGCCGCGAACTTCCGTGCCGACTCGAGGTCTGCGTCCGCGGCGACGCTCACAAAGCGCGCGCCCGGCGTCCGCAGGGTCGACCATTCTTGCTGCCAGACCGGCAGCTGTCCCCTGCAAACTCACCAAGAGGACCAGACGAGCACGATGAGCGGGTCGGCGAGATACTCGGCCAGCGTGGTCATGCTGCCATCGAAACGCCGCAGGGGGACGGCCAGCGCCTGCCGCCCTGCGATGATGCGGTCTGGCTGAAGCACGGACGTCCTCATCGCCGGGAGTCTACTGGAGCGCAGCCCGCGCCGAGCGGTCTGCTGGATGCCGCCAATCCCTTACACCCTACTTATGCTTGGCGACACCGATGGCGTAGTGGTGTCACGGTCGGCGCTTGTGACGGCTTGCAGCACCTTACCAATTACATCTTGCGCGTGTTCTACTACTTGGTGT
>JAGWSB010000014.1 GCA_028876375.1 Chloroflexota bacterium
CGGCCGCGGCTTCGGCCACGGCGTCGGCATGTCGCAGTGGGGCATGCAGGGCATGGCGCTCGCGGGGGCGAGCGCGGAGCAGATCCTCGAGCACTACTACACCGGGATCGCGCTCACCGAGAGCGGGGGGCCCTAGCCTGCTCCGTGGGCTAGTACCGAAGGCCTATCCGCGGGTCATAGACAAGAAGGCGCCTCCGTGCGTCCAGTGCGCCTCGGAGTACGGGTGGAGGTGCACGCGATGCGTGTCGCGCTCGCGACGATCTCGACTGTGGCGATCCTCCTCGCGACGTCCCTCACGGCCGCGGCCGGCGAGGCGGGCGACTTCGGACGGCAGCTCAACGCGGCGGCGTGCGCGACGGGCCGTCAGGTCATCGACGTGTCGTACCGGATCCTGAACGACGACGATTCCGGGTACGCCGGAAACGCGTGGGCCGTGGACACGATCCACCGGCACGTGCAGGTCTGGCAGAACGGCGACGCGTACTGCGCCGTGGCGCGGGACGAAGGCAGCTTCGTGACGCGCGCCGGAGCGAGCCCCGACAACACGACGACCATCGCGGCGGGCATCCGCGGTGAGATCGAGGGCGGCTATCGGACGACGAGCTTCAGCGGCACGCTCAACGGCGGGCTCCGGATGCGCGGCGAGCTCGGCACCTACGACTTCGCGTGCGACGGCCACTTCGGCTGCCCCGGCTACTTCTCGTGGGTCGCCCACTTCTTCTCCGCCACGACGGGCTTCGACCTGGCGTGGTGGGGCTGGCGCTACCGGGCGGGCCGGCACGGCAGCTGGATCGACGCCGTGGACGTGCCGCAGGCGAGCGCCGGGGACATCCGCTAGAGCGGGCGTCCGAGGCCACCTCTCCTCGGCGGGCGCGCAGGGGCCGCGGAACATTCCGGCCCCTTCGCGTGTTACCTATGTCGTGAAGACATCTGGCCTCCCCTGCCGCGCCTCGCACGACTGCGACGAGGTGTTCAGCCTCGCGAGCCAGGACTCGATGGACGCGCTCCGCGACGCCGCCAAGCGCCGCGACCGCCACGAGCTGGAAGCGCACGGCTACCGCCACGTCGCGACCGCCTCCATGACCGCCACGCCCTTCGCCCAGTCCCTGCCGGGCCGGCGTGGCCGCCGCGGCCGTCGCCGCGACGAGGAGCTCAACGTCGTCTAGGTAGCTCGCCCGCCGTCAGGAGATGAGGGCGGGGGCAGCCTTGATCGGCACAGCGACCTGCAGCGCCACCGAGCCATCGGGCCGCGTCGACTGCTCCGCCTGACCGCGGAGCAGCGACACGCGCTCGCTCAGGCGCAGGCCCGACGCCAGCTCTCCGTCCGCCGCCAGCTCGCGGCCGTCGCTCTGGAGCGAGATCTCGAGGGAGGTGTCCTTCCATTCGAGGGCGACGGCGATCTGCTTCGCCTGGCCCTTCTCGATGCGCTCGAGGAGCGCGTCCTGGACGAGCCGGAAGATCGCGATCTCGTCCTCCGCCTGAAGACGCCGATCGCGGCCCGTGCTCGAGAGGTCGATCCGCGCCTTGTGCTTGTCGATGAGCGTCTGCACGTAGCGCCGCAGCGTCGGGACGATCCCGAGGTCGTCGAGGATCATCGGCCGCAGCTCGAAGATGAAGCTGCGCAGCTCTTGCAGCGTCTTGTTCACCATCTGGCGCAGCGCCGCGAGCTCGGCGCGTGAGCGGTCGCGGTCGACGTCGTACAGACGCTCGCTGATCTCCGACTGCAGGACGACGTTCGCCATGGCCTGCGCCGGTCCGTCGTGCACCGCGCGCGCGATGCGGCGGCGCTCCTCCTCCTGCGTCTCGACGACCGCCTTGAGGAGCCGCGAGCCGTCCTCGGGCGCGCTTCCGCCGGCGTCCTCGCCCGCCGCGGCGGACCCGTGCTCGGAGAGCTGCTGCTGCGCGCCGTGGATGAGCGAGCGCACGCGGTCGATCAGCTTGCGCTTGGCCTGGAGCTGCCCGAGCTGGCCCTCCATCGTGAGACGGCGCGCGATGGCCGTGCTGTGCTCGTCGGACGCGGCGAAGACGTCCTCGGGGCTCACGCGCGTCGGGTCGGCGCGCGCCTCGTCGAGACGCGCGCGCGCCTGCTCCTCGCGCGCCTTGAGCCGGTCGACCTCGGTCTTCGTCGACTCGATGAGCAGATCGAGCTCGCGGATCTCGACGAGCAGGCGCTCCTGCTCGCCCGCGAAGCCCTGCACCAGCTCCTGCACCGCGGTCATCGCTCCGAACGCACCTCAGGCCCCTTGATCCATCCCTGGCGCATCGCGTACACGACCGCCTGGGTGCGGTCGTTGACGCTCAGCTTCCGAAGGATGCTCGACATGTGATTCTTCACCGTCTGCTCGGAGATGGCCAGCGTGTACGCCACCTCCTTGTTCGTCTTCCCTTGCGCGATGTTGTCGAGTATCTGGACCTCGCGCGGCGAGAGGGGCGCGAAGACATGGCTCGAGGCGGGGCCGTAGACGGCGAGCTCGCGGAACTCGGCGAGGACGCGCGTCGCCAGCGCGGGCCGGGTGAAGACCTTCTCGTTGATGAGGAACTGGCCGTCCTTCACCTTCTTGATGGTGTCGACGAGCTCCGCCGGATCGCAGTCCTTCCGCAGGTAGGCCGCGGCGCCGGCGCGGATCGCGTCGAAGAGGTGCTGCTCCTCGTCGCGCCCGGTGATGATGACGACGCCCACGTGCGGCATCTCGCGGCGGACGCGCTGCGCGGCCTTGTCGCCGCTCAGCTTCGGCAGGTCGATCTCCATGACGACGACGTCGGGCTCGAGCTCGCTGGTGCGCGCGACGACCTCCTCGCCGTCGGCCGCCGTGGCGATGACGTCGATGCCGTGCTCGCGCTCGAGCACCTGCTTGAGCCCGAGGAGGGTGAACTCGCTCGGGTCGGCCAGGAGGACGCGGATGCGGCCGTCCTGCGGCTCGTTCACTACGTCTGCTCCCGCTGCGCCGTGAGCCGGACGGAGACCGTCGCCCCATGCCCGGGCGTCGAGCGGACGTCGAACGACGCGCCGATGAGCTCGGCGCGCTCGCGCATGGAGAGGAGCCCGACGGAGCGCGCCTGACGCGCGGCGCGCATGAGGTCGAACCCGATGCCGTCGTCGGCGCAGCGCAGGATCCACGTCGAGGGTCCGTCGCGCTCCCACTCGATCCGCACCGTCGTCGCCTGCGCGTGCTTGTGCGTGTTCTGGAGGGCCTCCTGCATGACGCGGTACACCGCCAGCTCCTGCTGCGGGTCGAGGCCGGTCTCGCGCTCGTCGAGCTGCAGCAGGATCTTGAGCCCGTAGCGCGACTCGTACTCGCGCGCGTACGTCGAGATGGCGCCGGTGAGGCCGAGCTCGGAGAGGACCGGCGGGCGCAGGTCGTAGATCATCGCGCGCACGCCGTCGAGCGACGAGCGGAACCGACCCTTGAGCCCACCGATCTCCGTGCGTAGCGCGTTGCGGACGTCGGTCGGCGTGCGCTCGGCGATGCGCTCGAGGTACTCGAGCTCGAAGATGGCGTTCGCCAGCACCTGGGCCGGGCCGTCGTGGACCTCGCGGACCAGCCTCTCGCGCTCGGCCTCGAGGCTGTCGAGGACGCGGCGCTCGAGGGCGGCGCGGTCGTCGTCGGTGCCTTTGCGCTCGGGGGCGATGCCCGAGCCGAGGAGGTACGCCGCGCTCGACTCGATGTGGTCGACGATGAGCTGCAGCTGGCGGAGCCGGCGGAACGCGCGGCGCGTCGTCTCGTCGTCCGTCGTGCTGCGCTTCTGGTAGGCGCGCCGGAACCGCTCGACCTGCGTGCGCAGCCGCCGGACGTCGCGGCGGAGCCCGTCGACGAGCGTCTCGAAGAGCAGGTCGAGCTCGCCGTCCGCGCGTCTGTCGACGCGCAGCGGGATAGGCGCGGGACCTGTCGCGGAGCGCTCTTCCGTGGCGGGGAGTCTAGGGCCGTGTCCCCTGATAGGCGTCTGAGACCTGGATCAACACGAACGACGGACCCCTCGCGAGGACGGGCCATCCGAGGTCGGTCGCGCGGACCGCCACGGGGTCGCGCCGGCGCACGAGGATCCAGCGGATGCCGCGGCGAGACACGACGCCGCGCCATCCGGGCCGCGCCTCGAGGACCGTCCGGTAGTCGTCCATGACGGCGCCGAGGTAGGGGGTGAGGCGGCCGTCGACGAAGACGGGCGTCGTGGGCGCGTTCCAGATGAGCCAGCCTCCCCAGTCGTACTGCGCGAACAGCCCGGGCCCCTGCGGGAGACGCGCGAGCGCGCCGACGGGAAAGCCTTCCTCGTCGACGGCGCGCGGCGCGAGAGCGACGCCCGCGACCAGGAGAACGAGCCCGGCGAGGCCGAGCGCGACGTCGGCGCCGCGCGGGATCGCCGCGCGCCGCGGCGGCGCGACCGCGGCGCCGACGGCCCCCGCGAACGCCACGCGCAGCGCGACGGGCAGCCGCTCGGCGAGGACCGGGGTCGCCGCGATCGCGAAGAGCGGGGTGTGGCGGATGGCGACGAGCGAGAGCAGGGCAAGCGGAACGACGAGGACGACGTCGCGCGCGCGGGCGCGCGGCGTGAGCGCCGCCGTCGCGACGACGAGCCCGAGGATGAGCGCCCACACCGCGCCGGCGAGGGTCGTCGGATCGGGGATGGCCCACTCCTGGATCTCGCGCGGCGGCTGGAGCAGGTGGAAGCCGGGAGCGCCGAGCGTGCCGATGCCGGCGGGCGTGAGGACGCACGACGCGACCGCGCCGGCGAGCGCGACGACGTAGCCGCGGCGGAGCGCGCGGTCGGTCGCGAGGCCCCAGGCCGCGACGAGCGCGACGACGCCGGCGCCGAGCGCGAAGGATCCGTGGACGTTCGCCCACACGACGAGGAGCGCCGCGATGGCGAAGAGCGGACGCTCCCCCGGCAGCTGCAGCAGGAGCACGACGGCGGCGAAGAGGGCCGCGCCGAAGAGCTCGGGGCGCTCGGTCCACTCGAAGCGCGACAGGAGGATCGCCGGCAGCGCGATGGCGACCGCGACGAGCGGACGCTGCGGACGGCGTACGAGCGCCGCGGCGACGATGGCGAAGACGCACGCGGCGACCGCGACCACGCGGACCGCGAGCACGCCGAGCCATCCACCCGCGAGGTAGCCGCCGTAGAGGACGAGCTGGCCGAGCCACTGATCGGTGCTGACGGCGGCGCCGCGCGCGGTCCACGAGTACGTGTCGGCGCGTACCAGTCCGTGAGCGAGCGTGTCGCGCGCGAGCGCGAGCTGCCAGTAGAGGTCGCTGTCGCGCACCGGGAACGCCGCGCTCGACGCCGCGAGCGCGCCGGCCGCGAGCAGCGCGACCGCGACGATGGAGCGGCCCCTCATCGCGGCCGCTCGAGCAGGACGTAGCCGCTGCCCTGCGCCACCGTCGTCCAGCCGTCGTCGCGTAGGGCCTGGACGAGCGGACGGTCCGGCCGCAGCAGCGCCTGCGCCACGTTCCAGCGACGGATCGTCGCGCGCCAACCGGGGAGCACGGCGATCGCCGTTCGGTACTGGTCGAGCACGCCGTCGGTGGCGTAGGGGAAGAGGCGGCCGTCGACGAACACGGGGCGCGTGGGTGCGTTCCAGATGAGGTAGCCGCCCCACGTGTATTCGTTGAGCAGCACTCCCGACGTGCTCCGCAGCTCGTCGAGCGCCGCGGCGGGATATGCGCTGACGTCGGGCCGGGTCGGGATCGTCGCGATGCTCAGGAGTGCGGCGACCCACATCACGAGAGCTGCGAGCACTAGCCGGCTTCTCGGCGTCGTCCTCGACGGATCGGGCTTCGCTTCCCGCCGCGGCTCACGCACAGGGTGCACAGGATCGTCACTCCTGCTCTGTCGGCTCGCCGCGGCGCCGCTCAGACGATCCGCCTCGGACGACGCCTCGCGCCGGCCGCCAAGCGAGAGCAGTCCCGGTGCGTTCGGCGTCCGATCCGTCGACGACGACGCCGAGAAGCCGGCCGCAAGATCCGACGGCAAAGAGATGAACGGCACTGCCGCGAAGCCGAACAGCGGGATGTAGCGCTGCGCGGAGAGGGCGAGCCACAGCATCGGCACGAGGACGATGGCCGCGAGGAGCGACCCGCCGCCGCGCAGGAACGAGAGCAGCGTGACGCCGAGGACGAGGGCGAAAAGCGCGCCGAACGGCGTGAGGACGTCGACCGGCGACTCCTCGACGATGCCGCGCGTGGCGCCGGCGACGTGCGCGACGCTGCGCGCCAGCGGCAGCGCACCGGGGTCCGCCGAGACGGCGAGGGTCGCGGCGAGGGCGGCGACGAGGAACGCGCCGGCGTCCCGACGCTCGAGGAGCGCGTCGAGGGCGAAGAGCCAGAGAAGGACGACGCCGAGGGCGTATCCGGCGTGCAGATCCGACCACACGAACAGGAGCGGGACGGCCGCGACGAGCGCCCGGCGCGATCCGCCGCGCGCGGCGAGCAGCAGGTCCAGGACGACCGGGAAGAGCGCGAGCGTGAAGAGCTGCGGGCGGTCGGTCCAGACCGGCTTCGACAGGACGAGCGCGACCGCGGCGACGGGGACGGCGACGGCGGGCGGCGCTCCGCGCAGCGCGAGGCGCGTGACGAAGAAGGCCGCGACGGCGACGAGAGCGGCGCGCAGCACGAGGAGGCCCGGCCACGACGCCGCGGCGAACACGAGATAGAGAACGACCTCGCCGAGCCACTCGCCGAGGGCGTAGGGCTCGCCGGTCGCGGTCGAGGAGAAGATGTCGACGCGCAGCACGTCGCGGTGCTCGACCATCCAGCGACCCGACGCGAGGTGCCACCACGTGTCCGGATCGCCGGCAGGGAGACCGACCGCGAGCGCGAACGCCGCGGCCGCGACGGCGAAGGGCCACGCCTGCCGCGACAGGATCCTCACGGCCGCGCGGCCATGATGCAGCGCTTGTCCTCGCGCACGGCGTAGAAGCGGATGCCGCCGTCCCGCCCGCGCGCGGTGAAGTACACGGAGCTGTCCGAGCCGTAGAGACGGTCGTACGCGCTGAAGTGCGCCGGCTCGAGGATGAGCGTCGGCGCGAGATACACGTCCGCCGCGCACGACGCCTCGTACTCGCCGTCCGCCGGCGCGACGACGGCCTCGCGGCCGGTGATCCAGGCCCAGGCCGCGGCGTCGATGGCGACGACGCCGCCCGGCGGGAGGTCCGCGGCGGCCGCCGCGCGGAGGCGGTAGACGGAGTTGAAGTCCGCGTCCCACTGGGCGAGCGCGAAGACCGAGACCCCGGCGAACGCGACGAGCGCGCCGGCGGCGGCGACGCGGAACGCCGGCCGCTCCCAGCCGGCGAAGAGATCCTGCGCGCCGACGGCCGCGAGCGCGACGGCGAACGGGAAGAACGCGGCGAGCGAGTGGAAGTAGCTGCCGCGCACGGCATGGAGCGTGAAGACGAGGCTCTCGGCGAGGTACACGACGAGCGCGAGGTACGCGAAGGCGCGCACCTCGGCGCGCCGCCAGCGGCACCGCGCCGCGACCGCGAGGGGGACGACGAGCACCAGTAGCAGCGCCATCGCGGCCGTGACGAGGTCGGCCACGAGGGCCGAGGCCTTCGCCGCGATGACCGCGGCCGGCGCGGACGCGAACGCGTCGAAGGTCGGCGCAGCGACGGCGAAGAAGTCCTCGTAGCGCACCAGGAGCAGCGAGCGCGCGAGGAGGTCGTCGGGGAAGCCGAGCGTCTCGTTGCGCACGAGCCAGCCGAGGCCGAACGCGAGCGCGACGGCCAGGCCGGCGGCGCCGGCGCGGCGCGTGCGCGGCCGCCCCGCGAGCCACACGAGGGCGAGGCCGAAGAGCGCGCCTTCGGCGCGCGCGAGGTAGAGGAGGCCGACGAGGATGCCCGCCGCCGCGCCCCAGCGCGCGCTGCCGGAGAGGGCGCGGGCGAAAGCGAGGAAGAAGAGCGTGCCGATGACGGCGGCGGGCGCGAACGCGTCCGCGCTCACCCACCCCGGCGCGAGAGCGCCGCCGAGACCCGCGATCGCGCCGGCGAGGAGCGCGGTCGGGCGCTCGGCGCCGAGCCGTCGCGCCGCGAGGTAGGTGACCGGCGGGATGAGCGCGGCCACGGCGACGATCGCGAGCTGGCCCGCTCGGAAGTCCGGCAGGACGCCGCCGAGGAGCTTGACGCCGACCGCCTGCACCAATGTCGCGAGCGGCATCCAGAAGCGATGGCTGGCGACGGGCAGCGCCGCGAAGTGCGGCGCCTCGACGAAGCTCCACACGAAGTCCGCGGTGAGCCCCTGACCGTGGGCGACGCGGGACGCGACCGCTGCGTAGTAGTAGGCGTCGGTGTAGCCCGGCTCCCAGACGACGACGAGCGAGGCGAGGCGCACGGCGAGCAGGGCGAGCGTGAGGGCGACGACGGCGAGCAGCGGGCGGCGATCGCGCCGGCGGTCGAGCGGGTAGAGGCGGCGCACGCCGCGGGCGGCGGCCCGCCGCTCGATCATCGGCCGGGCTCTCCTCCGAAGCGCCGCGCGAGGCGCTTGCGCAGCACGTCCCAGCGCGTCCAGAGGTGGACGACGACGCCGCTCAGGCTGCCCTGGACCGTCCCGCTCGCGAGGGCGGCGACGAACCCGTCGCGATCGGTGAAATCGTCCATCTCGAGCCAGGCCGCGCCGATCTCGGACGCGCGGTGCGAGTCGCTCCCGACGGCGCCGGCGAGGCCGTGCTCGGCGGCGAAGCCAGCGGCGCGGAGGTTGTCCGAGGTGAAGGCCTCCCGCGCGTTGAAGATCTCGATCGCGTCGACGCGCGCGTGAACGCGCTCGAGACTCTCGCGGCGGATGTGGTTGAGGCGGTTGCGGCTGAACGGATGCGGGACGATGACGGCGCCGCCCTGGTCGCGGATGCGCTCGATCGTCTCCTCCGCGGACAGCCCGCGCGGGACGTCGCGCTCGAGGAAGAGCCCGACGATCTCGCCGTCGCGCGACAGGATCTCCGCGCCGACGATCACGCGGAAGCCGTCCGCCAGCTCGCGCAGGCGGAGCCCGCCCTCGATCGTGTTGTGGTCCGTCGCGCACGCGACGTCGAGCCCGGCCTCTCGGATCCGCCGCGCCTGCGCCGCGACAGGCAGGCGGCTGTCGGGCGAGCGCTCCGAGTGCATGTGCATGTCGACCTTGACGCGGCGCGGCGTCGCGCCGCTCACGCGCTCGCCCTCGCGGCGCGTCCCGCGGCGAGCGCCTCGTCCACGATCCGCCCTGTCTCGCGCGTGAACACGGAGCGGTCGAACTCCGCGGCGCGGCGCGTGAGCGCGTCCCGATCGACGGACATCTTCTCGACGCGCAAGACCGCGTCCTCGAAGGCGTCGATCGTCCGCGCCGCGACGAGGATCCCGTCGACGCCGTCGCGCACGATGTCCGGCGCGCCGCCCGCCGCGAGCGCGACGACCGGCGCTCCCGACGCGAGCGCCTCGACGCACACGATCCCGAAGTCGTCCTCGGACGGGAAGACGAGGCCGCGCGCGGCGCCGAGGACGTCGCGCAGCGTCGGCTCGTCCACGCGGCCGGCGAACGTCACGTTCTCGCGGGCGCGCCGCTCGAGCGCGCGCCGCTCCCGGCCGTCGCCCACGACGATGAGGCGCATGCCGATGCGGTCGAAGACCTCGACGGCGATGTCGGCGCGCTTGTACGCCGAGAGGCGACCGACGAAGACCCAGAAGTCGCCGCGCTCGGCGGGGCGGAAGCTCGACACGTCGACGGGCGGGTGCACGACGGCGCTCTCGCGCGCGTAATAGCGGCGGATCCGCTCGGCGACGGCGCGCGAGTTCGCGATCCAGCGGTCGACGCGCGCCGCCGCGCGCAGGTCGGCCTCGCGCAGCCGCACGAAGAGCTCGCGCATGAACGAGTGCAGCGGCGCGGGCACCTCGTCGGCGAGGTACTGCTCGCTCTGGTCCCAGAGGTAGCGCGTCGGCGAGTGGCAGTACGCGACGTGGACCGTCCGCTCCGGCAGGGAGATGCCCTTGACGAAGGCGCTCGTCGACGAGACGAGCACGTCGGTGCCCTCGGCGACGCGCAGGTGCGACGCCGCGTTCGGGTAGAGCGGCAGGAGGACGCGGTGGACGCCGCCGCCGATGGGGAGCTGCTGCAGGTAGCTCGCGCGCAGGGTCCACCCCGCGAGCGGTCCGTACCTCTTGGCGTCGTGGAAGAAGGTGTAGACGGGCGCGTCCGGCCACATCTGGTGCAGGACCTCGACGACGCGCTCCGCGCCGCCGTGCGCCGAGAAGTACTCGTGCGCGAGGGCGACCTTCATCGGGCGAGACGCTCCAGCAGCACGTAGAAGACGAACGCGGGCAGCACGCGCTGGCGCCGCCAGCGGCGCGGATCGCGCAGGAGGCGCCACAGCCACTCCAGGCCGACGGCGTGCACGGGGGCGGGCGGCACGCGCGCGACGCCGGCGAGCTGGTCGAGCACGCCCCCCACGCCGATGGCCACGCGCACCGACGGCAGCCGCGCGACGTTCCGCGCGATCCACCGCTCCTGTGCCGGCATCCCGTACGCGACGAGGAGCACCCGCGGAGCGGCGGCCGCGACGCGCGCGACGGTCTCGTCGTCGCCCGCGGGCGACGCGTCGCCGGCGTAGGTGCCGGCGATCCGGACGCGCGGATGGCGAGCGCGGATGCGCTCGGCGGCGCGCTCGGCGACGCCGGGCGCCGCGCCGAGGAGGAAGAGCGGCGCGCCGGTCGCCTCGGCGTCGGCGACGAGGAGGTCGACGAGCTTGCGTCCGGGAGCGCGGCCGGGCAGCGGATCGCCCAGGATGCGCGAGGCCAGGAGGATGCCCGTCCCGTCGGCGAGGACGAGGTCGGCCGCCGCGGCGATGGCGCGCAGGTCGGCATCGCGCCGCGAGTGCATCACGAACTCGGGGTTCGCGGTGATCGCGATGGTGCGCTCGCCGCGCTCGAGACGGTCGGCGAGAGCGCGCGCCGACGCGCCGAGGTCGAGCCGATCGAACCCCACGCCGAGGACGTCGACGCGCGACACAGTGCGGATCGTAGAGGCGGACGCCGCCCTAATGCGTTGCTACGAGGCTCCGACGGAAGAAGTCGAGGTGCTCGAGCGCGAGGCCGGTGCCCTTCGCGACGCAGTAGAGCGGGTTCTCGGCGACGTAGCAGGCGACCCCGGTGACCTGCGTGAGCAGCTTGTCCATGTTGCGCAGCAGCGCGCCGCCGCCGGACAGGACCATGCCCTTGTCGATGACGTCGGAGGCGAGCTCCGGCGGCGTCTCTTCGAGCACGCTCTTCACGGCGTTCACGATCTGCTGGAGCACCGGCTCCATCGCCTCGGTGATCTCGTTGCTGCCGACGGTGATCGTCCGCGGCAGGCCGGCGATGAGGTCGCGCCCGCGGACCTCCATCGTCAGCTCCGGGTCCATCGGGAGCGCCGAGCCGATCTGGATCTTCACGTCCTCGGCGGTCCGCTCGCCGATCATGAGGTTGTAGCGGCGGCGGATGAAGTTCGCGATCGCCTCGTCGAGCTTGTTGCCGGCGAAGCGCACGCTCCGCGACACCACGATGCCCCCCAGCGAGATGACGGCGATCTCGGCCGTGCCGCCGCCGATGCCGATGATGAGGTTGCCGCTCGGCCCCGAGATGGGCACGTTCGCGCCGATCGCCGCCGCGAGCGGCTCCTCGATGAGATGCGCGGTGCGCGCCCCGGCGCGGATGGCGGCGTCCTTCACCGCGCGCCGCTCGACGCTCGTGACGCCGGAGGGGACCGAGATCATGAGCTCGGGCTGGAAGACGCGCACGCGCCCGGCGACCTTGTTGATGAAGTGGCGGAGCAGGTGCTCGGTGATGACGTAGTCGGCGATGACGCCGTCGCGCATCGGCTTGAGCGCGGTGATCGTCCCGGGCGTCCGCCCGATCATGAGGCGCGCCTCCTCGCCGACCGCGACGATGCGCGAAGGGCCCTTGGGGTCCTCGGCCTGCGCGAGCGCCACGACGGATGGCTCGGTGAGGACGATCCCCTTCCCGCGGACGTAGACGATGACGTTGGCGGTACCGAGGTCGATGCCGATCTGCCTGCTGAACAAGAGAGATCCTTTCCGATGAGGGGGTGCAGCGGATCAGTCTAGAGGGGAACGCCGCCGCGGGATCGGCGAGCGACAGGTCGTGCGCTCGTCAGCGCCGGGAGGATCAGGTCGCGGTGTTGACGACCGGACGCGGCGCGGTGATGCGATCGAGGAGCCGCGTCCGCCACAGGACCAGCGCGACGAGGTAGTAGCCGAGGTAGGCGATGCCCTCGAGCGCGGTGGGGTCGGCGGAGTATCCGAAGAGGGTCCGCAGGAGGCCGCCGACGCCCGCGTCGTCGGGCAGGGACGCGGAGAGGTCGAACAGCCGCGGTCCGCCGGCGATGAGGCCGCCCTCGACGAGCTCGTGGACGCCGTGCGTCACCAGGCCCGCGGCGAAGAGGACGAGGAGGATGCCCGTCACGCGGAAGAAGATGCGCAGGTCGAGGCGGCGGCCGAAGGCGTAGATGGCGACGCCGATCGCGACGGCGGCGCCGATGCCGATGATGGCGCCGAGGAGCTTGCCCTGTCCCGGCGCCGCGAAGAGGAGGAGCGCGAGCTCGACGCCCTCGCGGACGACGGCGAAGAAGACCAGGAAGAAGACGCCCCACGAGGCGCCGGAGGCGATGACGTCGTCGACGCCGCGCCGCAGGTCGGTCCCCACGCTGCGCGAATTGCGCAGCATCCAGAAGATCATCCAGGTCAGGAAGGCGGAGGCCAGGAGCATCGCGGAGCCCTCGAAGACCGCCTCCGTCGCGCCGGAGAAGTCGGCGTCGAGGGCGTTGAGGATGCCGAGGAACGCGACGCTGACGGCGACCGCCGCGGCGACGCCGGCCCAGACCCAGGGGATGCAGCGGTAGTGGCGCCGCTGCGCCAGATAGGCCAGGACGATGCCGACGATCAGCGTCATCTCCACGCCTTCGCGGAGGGCGATCAGGAGGGCGCTGAGGTCTCCGGCCACGACGACCAGGCTGCGGTCATAAATCCGACCTGTCAAGTCGGAAAAGCCGCTATGGCCAGGGCCATTCGGCCCTATTGGCCGCCCGCCCGCCACACTTCAGCCAGGATCGCCTCCAGAGGAGTTCGTATCGGATGCGTCTGGTCACCTTCGGCGACGGCCGTCCCCGCGTGGGCGTGATCGGCGAGGACGGGAGCGTCGTCGCGCTCGACGACGTCGTCCCCGGCGCGCCGCCCGACATGATCGGCGTCATCGAGCACTGGCGCGACGTCGAGCCGCGTCTGCGCGATCCCGCGCTCCGCGCGGTCGCCGGGACGCCGGCCGACCGCGTCCGCCTGCTCGCTCCCATCCCGCGGCCGCACAACATCTTCGCCGTCGGCTGGAATTACGCCGACCACTTCATGGAGAGCAAGTCGTTCCACCCCGCCGGCGGGAAGACGACGGCGGACATGCCGAAGCATCCGACGTTCTTCATGAAGAGCACGAGCTCGGTCGTCGGTCCCGACGCGCCCGTACGCCACCCCGGGAAGCATTCGAGCGCGCTCGACTGGGAAGCCGAGCTCGCCGTCGTGATCGGGAAGCCCGGCCGCGACATCCCCGAGGACCGCGCTCTGGAGCACGTCTTCGGCTACACGATCGCGAACGACGTCTCGGTGCGCGACCACCAGCGCGAGCGCCACGGCGGCCAGTGGATCAAGGGCAAGATCTTCGACACCCACTGCCCGCTGGGGCCGTGGATCGTGACCGCGGACGAGATACCGGACCCCCAGGTCCTGCGGATCGGATCGCGCGTCGGCGGCGAGACGATGCAGGACTCGAGCACGGAGCACATGGTCTTCGGCGTCGCGCGCATCCTCTCCGAGCTGTCCGTCGGCGTGACCATCCAGCCCGGCGACGTCGTCATCACCGGCACGCCGTCGGGGGTCGGCGACGGGCGCACGCCGCCGCGCTACGTGAAGGTGGGCGAGGTCATGGAGATGTGGGTCGAGCCCATCGGAGTGCTGCGGAACAAGGTCGTGGGGTACGACTCGTGAGCGGCACCATCTTCGTCCGCGGCACGGACAGCGCCGGATGGATCGCCGACGTCGCCGAGGTCCCCGGATGCATGGCGCGCGGCGCGACGAAGGACGAGGCCGCGGCGAACGTGCGGCGCGCGTTCCACGACTACCTCGCGCTGCTCGAGAAGTACGGCGTCTCGACCGAGCACTGGAAGGGGCTCGACCCCGCGACCTTCGCCGTCGAGGAGTCGCCGGCGGGCGAGATCCCCGACGACTTCCGGGCGATGGAGGAGCACGAGCTGCGCGACTTCCTGCACCAGATGGAGGGCTCGCGCGCGGCGCTCCTCGCGCTCGTGCGCGGGCTCTCCGCCGACGAGCTCGAGCGACAGCCGACCGAGTCGATGTGGAGCGTCCGCCAGGCGCTCGAGCACATCATGACGACGCAGGCCACGTACCTGTCGAAGCTCGAGAAGTGGCCGGAGAACGACTTCGGCACCCTCCAGGCCGTCCACCGCGTCGCGTTCCAGCGCTTCAGCATCCTCGAGCCCGAGGACACCAAGATCGATCACACCATCCAGGGCCGGCGCTGGAGCACGCGGCGTGTCATGCGCCGCCTCCTCGAGCACGAGTACGAGCACATGGAGCACATCAAGGAGATCCTCGCCGCGCTCGGAGGGCGCAGGGCGCCGGAATAGGGCTGCTGGCTAGCGAGTGTGATCAGCGGCAGCTTGCTGACGCTGGCGCACGAGCGACGCCAGGAGGCGCGAAGCGCCTACTCCGGCGTCACCTGCGTGACCTTGTTCGTGCGCGGGTCGATGACGACGCGGAAGCGCTTGTTGTCCGACACGACCTCGACGACCACCCCGCTGTCGCTCCGCTCGACGACCTGCGCCTGCACGTTCGTCCCGCCGCCGGGGGTCGGGTGGAACACTTCCGGCTGCGAGATGGCGATGGAGATGTAGTCGTCGTCGGAGAGCCGCGGCGTCGTGGGCGCCTCGCCCCACATCCCGAGCGCGAGCGCGACGGCCAGCACGATCGCGAGGAGCAGGATGATGCCGCGGCGCGGCGTCATCGCGCCCGCGTCAGCTCCGAGCGCAGCGTCGCGTCGGTCGCGATGCGGACGGCGGCCGCGGCGAGCACGTCGACGACGGTGAACGCGCTCTGGTGCGCGAGGTCGGTGGCCGAGGCGTCGCGCATCGCGTTCGAGTGGCCGGCGATCTTCTCCTTCGTGACGGGGAAGCCGACGTGGTCGGTCGGGACGACCTCGGAGACGTTGCCGAGGTCGGTCGACGCCATCGTCTGATGCGGCGCCTGCGGCTCGATCCCGCGTGAGCGCAGCTCCTCCTGGAGCAGCGCGGTCAGGCGAGGGTGAGGCCTTACCGGCGCGTACAGCCGCATCGCTTCGGCGACCTCCACTTCGGTGCCGGTCTGCAGCGCCGCGCCGCGCGCGATGTCCTCGAAGGTCCTCTCCATCTCGCGCAGCTGCTCGATCGTCGCGGCGCGGATGCCGAACTTGGCCTCCGCGTGGGCCGGGATGATGTTCGACGCCGGGCCGCCGCCGTCGGTGATGACGCCGTGGATCCGCGCCTCGCGCGGCAGGTGCTGCCGCCAGCCGTCGACGCCGACGAAGAGGCGAATGACACCGTTGAGCGCGTTCCGGCCGCGCTCCGGCGAATACGCAGCGTGCGACGCGAGGCCGCGGAACGCGACGCTCTTCTCGACGATGCCGAGGCTCGAGTTGCCGCACTCCCAGCCTCCGCCGCCGCCCGGGTGCGACGAGAGGACGGCGACGCTGCCCTTGAACGCGCCGGCGTCGATGAGGTCGAGCTTCCCGCCGCCGCTCTCCTCCGCCGGCGTGCCGACGAGCTCGATGCCGACCGGGAGCCGCTCCGCCTGGCGCGCGGCGACGAGGAACGCACCGGCGTTCGTCATGGCGATCAGGTTGTGGCCGCAGGCGTGGCCGATGCCCGGGAGCGCGTCGTACTCGGCGAGGAGCGTGACGGCCGGCCCGCTCGGTCCGATCCGCGCGCGGAACGACGTCGCCAGCCCGCCGTAGGGGCGCTCGACGCGATGGCCGTGGCGCTCGAGGAGCGCGCTGATGCGATCGACCGCGCGCGTCTCCTGGTACGCGAGCTCCGGCTCGGAGTGGATGCCGCGCGAGAGCGCGAGGAGATCCTCGCGCAGGTCGCCGGCGCTGATGCCGCTCATGGTCGCCCCTCCTTCCGCGGTGGAACGCCGATCGTCGCGGGGTCGGTCCGCGTCCGCGCCCACGCGGCGACGTCCGCTCCGTGCCGCTCGATCAGCCCGCGCTGGTCGATCCGCATCGGCGGCAGGTCGTCGGCCGCGAACGCGCGCACCTCGTCGACCTCGCTCTCGCTTACGGGCGCGCTCCCGACGACGCGGTACGCGTACACGACCTCGACGCGCGCCCACCGCGATCCGGTGTTCGCCTCGAGTATCGGGCCCACCTCGATCGCGAGGCCCGTCTCCTCCTCGAGCTCGCGGCGGAGCGCCTCGGGGAACGACTCGCGGCGATGGATGAAGCCCCCCAGGAGGCGCCACGGCGGCGAGCCGAAGCGGTGGCGCGCGAGGAGGAGCCGTCCGGTCGCGTCGACGCCGACTCCGGCGACGCCCACGAGGAAGCGCGGATTGGCGCGGTCGAGGATGCGCCGCTGCCAGCGGACGGGGATGCGGTTGAACACGAAGGCGAGCGCGCGCCACAGCACGGGCGTAACGCTATGCCGCTATTCGCCTCGGCGGCGGTGTCGCCTCTCGCTCACCCGGATCCGGACGAGGGCGCGCTGGAGCGCGGCCTGTGCTCGCTGGATGTCCTCCGCCGACATCGGCGCCGCGGCCTCGAGGGCCGCCCGCGCCCGGTCGCGCGCCTCCTGCGCCCGCCGCACGTCGATCTCCTCGACGTGCTCGGCGGCCTCGGTGAGGACGGTGACGCGTCCCTCGCGCACGTCCATGAACCCGCCGAACACCGCGAGGACCTCCTCCGAGCCGCCCTTCTTCACGCGGAACTCCCCCGGCCCGAGGGCGGTGAGGAGCGGGGCGTGGTGCGGGAGGATCCCGAGGTAGCCCTCGCTGCCGGGGGCGATGACCATGTCGACGTCGTCCTCGTAGACCCTGCGCTCGGGCGTGATGACCTCGATGTGGAGGGGCATCCCGCTACCCCGCCATCTCCTTGGCCTTCTTCTCCGCGTCCTCGACGGTGCCGACGTTGAAGAACGCCTGCTCCGGCAGGGCGTCGTGCTTCCCCTCGAGGATCTCGCGGACCGACCGCACCGTGTCCGAGACCTTCACGTACTGGCCGGGGAGCCCGGTGAAGCGCTCGCCGGTGAAGAACGGCTGCCCCATGAACCGCTGCAGCTTGCGCGCGCGGGCGACGAGGAGCTTGTCCTCGTCGGAGAGCTCGTCGATGCCGAGGATGGCGATGATGTCCTGGAGGTCCTTGTACCGCTGCAGCACACGCTGCAGCTCACGCGTCGTCTCATAGTGCGTCTGCCCGACGACCGCGGGATCGATGGCGCGGCTCGTCGAGGTGAGCGGGTCGGCCGCCGGGAAGATGCCGAGCTCGAAGACGCTGCGCTCGAGACGGATGACCGAGTCGAGGTGCGCGAACGTCGTGACCGGGGCGGGGTCGGTGTAGTCGTCGGCGGGGATGAAGACGGCCTGCAGCGAGGTGATGGAGCCCTTCTTCGTCGACGTGATCCGCTCCTGCAGCTCGCCCATCTCCGTCGACAGCGTCGGCTGGTAGCCGACCGCGCTCGGCATCCGGCCGAGGAGCGCGGACACCTCGGATCCGGCCTGAGTGAACCGGAAGATGTTGTCGATGAAGAGGAGGACGTCCTTCCGCTCGTCGTCGCGGAAATACTCCGCGATCGTGAGGCCGGTGAGGCCGACGCGAAGGCGCGCCCCGGGCGGCTCGTTCATCTGTCCGAAGACCATCGACATCTTGTCGAGGACGTGCGCCTCTTCCATCTCTCCGAGGAGCGCCGTGCCCTCGCGGCTCCGCTCGCCCACGCCGCAGAAGACGGAGTAGCCGGAGTGCTCGATGCCGATGTTGCGGATGAGCTCCTGGATGACGACGGTCTTGCCGACGCCGGCGCCGCCGAGGACGGCGGCCTTGCCACCCCTCAGGAACGGGCAGACGAGATCGAACATCTTGAGGCCGGTCTCGAGGACCTCGGCTGACGTCGTCTGGTCCTCGAAAGACGGGGGAAGTCGGTGGATGGGGTCGCGGCGGACGATGTCCTTGGGCTCCCCCTTGCCGTCGATCGGCTCGCCGACGACGTTGAACAGGCGCCCGAGCGTGCCCGGACCGACCGGCGCGCTGATCGGGCCGCCAAGGTCCTCGACGGTCATCCCGCGCCGCAGGCCGTCGGTCGTCTCCATCGCGACGGCGCGCACCCAGTTGTTCCCCAGGTGCTGCTGCACCTCGGCGATGACGACGCCGCCGTCGTCGCGGCGCACGCGGAGCGCGCCGTAGATCTCGGGGAGGCGGCCCTCCTCGAACTGCACGTCGAGCACCGGGCCGATGATCTGCACGATCGCGCCCGCGTTCTGACCCGTCTTCGGCTTCTCCGCTACCGCCATCTCTTCATTACCCCTTTGCTAGAGCCTCGGCCCCACTCGCGATCTCGAGCATCTCCTTGGTGATGCGCCACTGCCGCGCCTTGTTCGCCGCGAGCGTCAGATCCTCGATGAGATCCGCCGCGGCATCGGTCGCGTTCCGCATGGCGATGAGCCGCGCGGAGTGCTCCGACGCGATGCTGTCCAGGATCGCCTGGTACACGGTCACCTCGATGAGGCGCGGCAGCACCGCGCCCAGCACCGTCGCCGCGTCCGGCTCGAAGAGGTACTGGAGGGGCGGCAGCGCGTCGATGTCCTCGTCCTCGGGAACGAGCGGAAGGATCCGCAGGACGGTCGGCACCTGACGGAGCGTGTTCTCGAAGCGCGTGAACGCGAGGTACACCTCGTCGATCCCGCCGCTCAGGAACTCCTCGGTGACGAGCCGGCTGATCGGGCCGGTGTCCGCCGTCGAGGGACGGTCGCCCAGGCCCGAGAACTCCGCGACGGTCGGCCGGCGGAGCCGGCGCAGCTGCGCGATGCCCTTTCGTCCGACGGCGACCCATGCCGTCTCGGGCAGCGTGTCGGCGTGGCGCAGCGCGGTGCGCACCATGTTCGCGTTCATCGCGCCGACGAACCCACGGTCGCTCGTGATCAGGACGATGAGCGAGTGCCGGACCTCGCGGCGAGCGAGGAGCGGGCTCGTCTCGGGATCGGCGTACGGCGCGAGGTCATTGAGGACGCTCCGCAGCTTCTCCTCGTACGGCCGCGAGGCGAGCACCGAGCTCTGCGCGCGGCGCATCTTCGAGGCCGAGATCGTCTGCTGGGCCTTCGTGACCTGTTGGATGTTCCGGACGCTTCGGACGCGCCTCCGGATCTCGCGTTCGGTGGCCATGCGCTATGCGGCCCCCGCCTTCGGGGCGGCCTCGCTGTAGCTCTTCGTCTTCTTCAGCTCCTCGAGCATCTTCTTCAGCGTCCCCTCGACCTCGTCGTCCCACTCCTTCTTCTCGAGGATCCGCACCGACAGCTCGTGGTACTGCGTGTCGATGAAGCGGCGAAGGTCGCGCTCGAACTCGAGGACCCGCGCGAGCGGGACGTCGTCGAGGAAGCCGCGCGTCGCGGCGTAGAGGATCGCGACCTCCTTGTCGAGCGGCACGGGGTCGTACTGGGGCTGCTTGAGGACCTCCTGGATCCGCTCACCCCGACGCAGCGTCTGCAGCGTGGCCTTGTCGAGGTCGGAGCCGCCGAACTGGGTGAACGCGGCGAGCTCGCGGAACTGCTGGAGCTGCAGCTGCATGCCACGGACGGTGCGGCTCATCGGCTTCGTGCGGGCGTCGCCCCCGACGCGCGAGACGGACAGGCCGGGGTTGATCGCGGGGCGGAAGCCGGCGTTGAAGAGGTCCGGCTCCATGAACAGCTGGCCGTCGGTGATGGAGATGACGTTCGTCGGGATGTAGGCCGAGATGTCGTTCGCCTGCGTCTCGATGATCGGCAGGGCCGTGAGCGAGCCGCCGCCGTTCTCCTTGTTCATGCGCGCGGCGCGCTCGAGCAGGCGCGAGTGCAGGTAGAAGACGTCGCCGGGGTACGCCTCGCGGCCGGGGGGGCGCCGCACCAGGAGTGAGACCTGGCGGTACGACCACGCGTGCTTCGTGAGGTCGTCGTACACGACGAGGGCGTCGCGCCCGTCGTCGCGGAAGTACTCGCCCATCGCGCAGCCCGCGAACGGCGCGAGGTACTGGAGCGTCGCCGGGTCGGACGCGCCGGCGATGACGACGATGGAGTGGTCCATCGCGCCGCGCTCCTCGAGCGTCGTCACGATCTTCGCGACCGACGACTCCTTCTGCCCGATCGCGACGTAGATGCAGACGAGATCCTTGCCCTTCTGGTTGATCATCGTGTCGATCGCGACCGCCGTCTTCCCGGTCTGGCGGTCGCCGATGATCAGCTCGCGCTGCCCGCGGCCGATCGGGAACATCGAGTCGATCGACTTGATGCCGGTCGCGACGGGGGTGTCGACGTTCTGCCGCGCGACGACGCCCGGCGCGACGACGTCCATCCTCCGCGAGCGCTTCGCGTCGATCGGTCCCTTGCCGTCGAGCGGGCGGCCGAGGGGATCGACGACGCGGCCGACGAGCTCGTCGCCGACGGGCGTCTCCATGATCCGCCCGGTCGTGCGGACCTCGTCGCCTTCCTTGATCTCGGTGTACTCGCCGAGGATGATCGCGCTGACCGTGTCCTCCTCGAGGTTGAACGCGAGGCCGTACACGTCGTGGCCGAAGGAGAGGAGCTCGGAGGCCATGCAACCGGCGAGGCCCTGGATGCGGGCGATGCCGTCGCCCACCTCGACGACCGTGCCGACGTCCACCGACTCGGCCTTGCCCTCGAAGCGCTTGATCTGCGCGCGGATGATGTCGGTGATCTCGGACGACGTCGTGGCCATGGCTCCCCCTTAACTCGCGAGCTGCGCGCGCAGCTCGTCGAGCTGCGCACGGACGGATGCGTCGATGAGGTGGTCTCCGAGCTGAACGGTCGCGCCGCCGATGAGGCGGTCGTCGACGGCGAAGGTCGCGCGGACGCGGGTGCCGCTCGCGGCCTCGAGGCGCCGCACGAGGTCGTCGCGCTGAGCGGGAGCGAGCTCGATCGACGTCGTGATCCGCGCCGTGACGATCCCTTCGCGGCGGTCGACGAGCCCGCGGTACGCCCGGGCGATATCGGGAAGGAGGCCGATGCGGTCGCGCTCGAGAAGGATGTCGAGGACGGCGCGCACGGCCCTCGGCTCGCCGCCCGTCGCCGCTTCGAGCGCGGCGCGGCGCCGGGCCAGGGGCATGCGCTGATCGCGGAGCGAGCGGACGACGTCGGGGCCGAGCGCGTCGCCCAGCCGTTCGAGCGACGCGCCGTGCGCGGGCACGGCGTTCTCCGCCGTCGCCGCCTCGAGCAGCGCTTCGGCGTAGCGTCGGGCCGCGGAGCCTCCCAGTGCCATCAGTGGGTCCGGGCGTCGGAGCCGGCCTCATCGAGAGACCTCTCGATGAGGGCGCGGTGCTGCTCCGGGCCGATCTCTTTGCCGAGGATCCGGCCGGCCGCGAGCACGACCATGGACGCGACCTCGCCGCGCAGCTGCGCGAGGGCCTGCTGGTGGAGCTGCTCGGCGTCGTTGCGGCCCTTGTCGCGGATGCGATCGGCTTCGCCCTTCGCCTGGGCGCGGATCTCCGCCGCGGCGTCCTCCGCCGCCTTGGTCGTCCGCTCCGCGAGCGCGGCCGCCTCCTGTCGCGCCTGCGCCAGGAGCTGCTCGACCTCGACGTGCATCTGCTCGCGCTCGTGCTTGGCGGCATCCGCGGCCTCGAGGCCCTCGTGGATGCGGTCGGCGCGCTGCTTGAGGGTCCCCAGGATGGGGGCCCACAGGAACCGGCGCGCGAGCCAGAAGAGAAGGAGGAACTGGACGATCGAGACGAGGATCCAGTACGGGTGGACCGTCAGGGCGCCACCGCCCTCCTGCGCCAGGGGAAGGAGCTGCATCGCCCTAGACCGTCTTGCCCGACAGCAGGATGCCGAGGACGAACGAAAGGATGCCGAGCCCTTCGGCCAGCGCCGCACCGATGATCATGTTGGTGCGGATCGTCGCCGCCGCGTCGGGGTTGCGGCCCATCGCCTCCGAGGACTTCGCGGTGAGGATGCCGATGCCGATGCCCGGACCGAGGACGCCGAAGCCGACGGCGATCCCGGCGGCGAGCCATGCGAGGTTCATACCAGCTGTGCCCTCCCTGAAATGTGTGTGGTCACGCGGCCTGTGGATGCGCGGATGCGGTCTCGGTGTGCTCGATGTCGGCGGGGTGCTCTTCGTGTGACTCGATCGCGAGGATGAAGTAGATGAGGACGAGGAGCGCGAAGATGAGGCCCTGCACGAGGCCGATGAAGACCTCGAGCCCGACGAACGGAAGAGCGAGCCCCGGCAGGAACAGGAGCGCGCTCATGACGACGAGCATGATCTCGCCGCCGAGGACGTTGCCCCAGAGACGGAGCGTCAGCGTGATCATCCGGAAGAGCTCGCTGAACAGCTCGATGAAGCCGACCATGAGGAACACGATCCCCATGAAGACCTTCATGACGATGCTGCCCTTCTCGGCGAATCCGGAGAGGTTGATCCACCGGCTCGCGTAGCCGACGCCGTGGGTGCGGAAGCCCTCCGTCTGGTACATGAGGAACCCGACGACCGCAAGGCCGAGGTTCGTGTGGTAGTCGGCCGTCGGCGAGTGGAGCCAGACGGTCTGGCCGATGAGCGGAACGACCGAGAGCCAGTTGGAGAAGACGAGGAAGAGGAACAGCGTCCCAAACAGCGGGAGGTACTTGAGGGCGGGCTTCCCGCCGATGCTCTCGACGAAGTCGGCGAGCCCCTGGACGAGGAGCTCGACGAAGTTCTGCAGCGGGCCGGGGCGCATCTGCAGCGCTCGCGTCGCGAGGAACGCGACGACGAGCATCACCGCCATGACCACGAGCATCGTGAAGTGGGCGTTCGTGTACGACACGTCCCACGCGATGCGGATCCCGGCGAGGTCGGCGTCCGGTCCGGTGGAGCCGAAGGTCACGAGCGGTTCGCCGGTGAGGTTGAAGGCCTTGGGGATATCCGGATACGGCGGCAACCTAGTCCTGCTTCTCCCTTTCGCGCTCTCGCTCTTCGAGCTCGGCTTCCCACCGCCGTCCGGCCTTTCGCGCCGCCTCGCTCACCGAGGCGGCGCGGTCCTCCTCCGAGTACCGCCGGATCAGCAATGCGATCCCGATCCCTGCCACGGCCATGCCCGCGAAGGTCAGTGTCAGCAGTCCCCAGGGCGCAGTACCGAGCCGCTCGTCGAGCTTCTGACCGAGCCAGGCACCGAGCGCGATAGGGACCGCGACCGTTACACCGACCTGGCCCAGGATCGCCGCGTTCAACGCGCTCCACCCGGGGTGCGGAGTGCGGCCAAGACGGACGAAAGTCTACTCGATCGGCGCGCATCCGGCGCGCGGGGTCGCGGCGCCGTCAGTCGGCGAAGCGCCTCACGGTGCGGAGGAGCCGATCTGTGTCAAAAGGCTTGCTGAGGTATGCCTCGGCGTTGCAGCGATCGGCCTCGTGGCGCGGATCGGGAGCGCTGGTGACCACGATGAGCGGCACGTGGCGGAGGTGCTGGCGCAGCTCGAGCGCGAACGCCGGGCCGTCGACGCCGGGCATCTGGATGTCGAGGACGATCGCCGACGGCGGAGGGCCGGCCTCGATGGCGCGCATGGCCTCCGCACCGTCCCGCGCCGCGACCACGATGAAGCCGTTGTCGACGAGCACGGCGCGTTCGGCAGCCAGGGTGTCGGCGTCGTCGTCGACGACGAGGATGGCACGCTCCCCGTTCCTCATGCTGCCCGGGCATGCAAGCGGGATGCCGACGCATGATGGTCTCGAGATGATCGCCTTCCGGCCGTTCGCCGAGGCCGACCTTCCGCTGGCGCGCGAGTGGCTGCTCACGCCGCACGTGCGGCGCTGGTGGGACGACGGTTCGAACGAGCCCTACCCCGACGGCGAGATCGACCACTACCGCGACGCGATCCGCGGGAAGGATCCGACGTACCGCTACCTCATCCTGCGCGACGGCGTGCCCATCGGCCTCATCCAGCACTACCTCGTCGGAAGCCACGGCGCTTACGCGGAGGCGCTCGCGCTCGACGAGGACGCCGTCGGCATCGACCTCTTCATCGCCGAGCCCGGCCTCATCGGCCGCGGCATCGGCCCGGCCGCGCTCCGCGCGTTCCTCCTCGAGGTCGCCTTCCCGTTCCATGGGATCGCGACGTCGGTCATCGGGCCCTCGGTGGAGAACACCTCCGCGATCCGCGCCTACGAGAAGGTCGGCTTCCGCTTCATCAAGGACGTCGTCGTCCCGGGCGAGCGGCATCCGGAGCACCTGATGCGCGTGACGCGCGCGGAGCTCGGCTAGCTCTCAGAGCGGCCGGCGCAGCGCGAGGGCGACGAATACGAGGCCGACGAGCTGGAGCGCGATCGACGTCGGGTAGATGGCGAAGGGGTCGAGCGCCGCGGCGATCCCGCCGAGCGCCGGCCCGACCACGAGCGCGAGATTGAGCGGCAGGTAGGAGAACGTCATCACTCGCGCGCGCGTCGCGTCCGTCGTGGACCGCGCGATGAGGTTGAACGAGAGGCTGAAGGGCCCGCTCCCGATGCCGCTGGCGAGCGCGTTCGCGACGAGGAAGGGCACGAAGTCCCGGAATGTCCAGGGCAGCGTCCACGACAGCGCCGTCAGGGCGCCCATCGCGAAATAGGTGCGGAAGAGCCCAAAGCGGTCGGCGAGGGCGCCGATGCCGGGCGAGGCCACGACCGTGACGGCTCCGCCGGCGCCGAGGACGAGGCCGATCGCCGTCGCGAGCCCGGGGCCGGTGTGGACGTGCGCGACGACGAGCGGCGTGTACGCCAGCGTGAGCATCCACCCGGCGAACACGCACGTGACGGCGGGAAAGAGCCATCGCAGGCGGGGCGAGCGCCACAGGAGCGCGGCGCCGCCGAAGGCGCTGCGCAGGACCGGGACGACGTGGGCCGGGCGCGACCACGGATCGCGATAGCCGAGCGCGAGCGTGAGAACGACCATCAAGAGGAGGAAGGCTTCGAGGGCGAGGAGGGCGGGGACGCCGTAGCGATCGACGAGCGGGCCGCCGAACAGCGGCCCGACCACCGCCCCGAGGGGGCCCGCGCCGTTCAAGATGCCGTAGGCGAAGCCGATCCGCGACGGAGGCGCGGACTCCGCGAGCGTCGTCATCATCAGGCCGCTGTTGCCGAGGGCGAACGCCGAGATGCTGCGGCTCGCGAAGAACGTCCACGCGTTCGTCGCGAGCGAGGCGAACGCCAGCGCCGTCCCGGTCGCGGCGAAGGACCGCACGACGAGCGGCTTGCGCCCGTAGCGGTCGGCCAGCGCGCCCCAGAACGGAAGGAGGCAGATCCCGAGGGCGCTCGGGACCGCCGTCGTCAGCGCGATCCAGCGGGGAAGGTCGGCGTCCGGGACGCCGAGGCGCGAGAGGTAGGTCGGCGTGAACGCGGTGAGCTGGCCGTATGCGGTCACCTCGACGAAGGCGGCGAGCGAGAACAGCGCGAGCATGCGCGGCCAGCTCGACTGCGTGCGCGCCGGGGTGCGCGCGCCGGAGGTCACTTCGGCGGGAACAGCATCTCGGACAGGTCGCGCGCGTTCGTGACCGCCTTGTCGCCGTAGCAGTTGTTCATGAGGAGGTCCACCTCCCGCGCTTCCTTCGCGACCTCGCGGATGCGCGGCAGCCACTCGGCGAGCTCGGGCCGCGTGTACTCGTAGTCGAAGCGCTCGGCGGCGGTGATGCCTTTCTTCTTCCAGCTCTCGGCGTTGCGGCCGTGGAAGCGTATGACGGCGAGATCCGCGCTCGTGACGGCGGCGATCGGCGGGACGCTCGAGGGGAAGCCCTGCGGCTCGTCGACGATGACGTAGGTCAGGCCGCTGTCGGAGAGGAAGCGCAGCGTCTCCTCTCTGTTGCGCTCGCTCATCCACGTCGCGTTGCGGAACTCGACCGCGAGCCGGTCGTCGGGCAGGAGCTCGCGCGTGCGGAGGATCGTGTCTTTGCTCTCGCGCGAGATGACGACCCACTCCGGGTACTGGAGGAGGATCGAGCCGAGCTTGCCCGCCTTGCGCAGCGGCTCGAGCGCCGTCCAGAAGCGGGCGTGGACCTCCTCAAGCGTCTCGTGCGGCAGGTCGCGCGCGTATACGCGCGTCTTCGCCGCGGCCTCGCGGGGAAGCCCCTCGCGGATGTCCTTCGGCAGGCGCTTCGTCTCGGTCGGGTGCGTCGTGATGAGCGCGTGGGCCTTGAAGCTCATCGTGAATCCGTCTGGCGTGCGCTCCGACCACAGCAGCGCCTGCTTCGCGTCGGGCAGCGCGTAGTAGGACGCGTCGTTCTCGACGAGCGGGAACCGCTCGGCGTAGTAGCGCAGCCGCTTCTCGGGATCCTTGGCGACGCGCTCCGGGTACCAGCCCGACGCGATCAGGGTCGGGTCCGTCCACGAGCACGTTCCGACCTTGAGGACGGCCTTATGCGCGATCGGCGTTCTCCGCGGGCTGCGAGCGGTCCGGCAGGGCGACGAGGAGCACCCCGAGGAACAGCGCGAAGGCGACGAACGTCGCGAGCTGCGCCTTGCCGTCCATCACGAAGCTGAGCGCGGCGAGGCCGCAGGTGAGCGCGTAGATGAGCAGCACCGACTGCGAGTGCGTCAGCCCGAGGTCGAGGAGGCGGTGGTGCAGGTGGCCGCGGTCCGGCGCGAACGGCGGCCGCCGCTGGATGGTCCGGCGGACGAGGACATAGAAGGTGTCGACGATCGGCACGGCGAGGACGAGGAGCGCCGTCGGGACCTTGGCCGTCCCGAAGATCGACAGCACCGCGAGCATCGTGCCGAGGAACGTGACGCCGGTCGTCCCGAGGAAGACCTTGGCCGGATGGAAGTTGAAGACGAGGAAGCCACAGATCGCGCCGGCGAGGGTGAACGACATCCAGGCTACGAAGGGCTCCTCGACCCCGGGCAGGAGCGCGGTCGCCCCCAGGGTCAGCGCGGCGATGACCGCGACGCCGGCGGCGAGGCCGTCGAGGCCGTCGAGGAAGTTGATGGCGACGTTCATCCCGGTGACCCAGAAGACGGTGGACCCGACGGCGATGGGCAGAGCGAGCACGGCGATCCCGCCCGGCGCGAAGGGGTCGGTGAGGAAATCGATGCGGATGCCGGCGGCGACGACGACCGCCGCGATGGCCACGTGGCCGAGGAGCTGCCAGCGCGCGCGCAGGTCGAACACGTCGTCGAGGAAGCCGACCACGAGCGCGACGACCGCGGCGACGGCCGTCAGCGTGAAGCGACGCGAACGGACCTCGTCGGGGATGAGGAAAGGATGTCCGGCGATGCGGTCGACGAGCCAGAAGGCGAAGATCGCGAGGCCGAACGCGGCCGCGATGGCCAGGCCGCCCGGGCGCGGGACGGGCCGCGGGTGCAGCCGTCGTCCGCCGGGGACGTCGAGGAGCCGCAAGCGCTCCGCCACGCGGGCGACGATCGGGCTGGCGACGACGGCGAAGAAGACCGCGAGGAGCGTCGACCCGACGAACAGCAGGGTGACGGGCGCCATCACGACGACGATAGTGGCAAGCGGCGTTCCATCGTCCGATAGAGGAGGCCCCGCGAGATGAGGCTGCAGGACAAGGTCGCGGTCGTGACCGGCGGAGCGAAGGGGATCGGCGCGGAGACGGCGCGCGTCTTCGCCGCGGAGGGCGCGCGCGTGGTCGTCTGGGACGTCGCCGGCGGCGCGCCGGGCGAGGGCATCGCGTTCGCGACGGTGGACGTGACGAGCGCGGAGAGCGTGCGCGCGGCGGTCGACGGCGTCGTCCGCGCCCACGGGCGGATCGACGTCCTCGTCAACAACGCGGGGATCCTGCGCGACGCGCAGCTCGTCAAGCTCAAGGACGGCGAGGTCGTCGGGAAGATGTCGGAAGACGACTTCGACGCGGTGATCTCCGTGAACCTGCGCGGCGTGTTCGTGTGCACGCGGGCGGTCGCGCCGGTGATGATCCGCCAGGGATCGGGTCGCATCCTGAGCGCGTCGTCCGTCGTCGGGCTATACGGCAACTTCGGCCAGACGAGCTACGTCGCGACCAAGGCCGGGATCGTCGGGATGACCAAGGTGTGGGCGCGAGAGCTGGGGCCGCGGGGCATCACGGTCAATGCGGTCGCGCCGGGCTTCATCGGTACCGACATGGTCCGGCAGATGCCTGAGAAGATCCTCCAGGGGATGGTCGAGCGGACGCCGGTGAGGAGGCTCGGCGAGCCGCGCGACGTCGCCCTCGCGTACCTCTACCTCGCCTCCGACGACGCGTCATTCGTGAACGGCGCGGTACTGAGCGTCGACGGGGGCGTCGTCGTCGGGACGTAGCCTGGTCCGTGGGAGGTCTTTGGGGCTAAGGTCCCTTGCGACCAGGGTCGACGGGCTCAGCCTGGGTGCGTCGTCACGCCGTCGCGGCCTGACGACGTGAGGAAAGGAAGACCGGATCGAATGAGCGTCGGTGTCCCCTCGCTCCGCGGGCGCCCCGTCACGCCACCGCGCGCGGGATGGACCGGCGCGCTCTTCGGCACGTGGAAGGGGCGCATCGCGCTGCTCGTCCTCGTAGCCATGATGGCGGGCGCCGTCGTCTACCGCTCCGCCACCGCCCCGACCGCGCCGGGCTACCGCACGGTCGCGGCACAGCGCGGTGACGTCGCGCAGCTCGTGCGCATCACCGGGACGGTCGACCCCGCGACCGACACGCGCGTCGTCTTCAAGATCCCCGGCCGGCTCGCCGAGACGCTCGTGACCGTCGGACAGAGCGTGACCGCCGGGCAGACCCTCGCGCGCCTCGACGCGAGCGACCTCCAGCTCGCGCTCGCGCAGGCGAAAGCGGGACTCGCGGCGGCGCAGGCGAAGTACGACCTCACCGTGGCCGGCGCGCGGCCCGAGGACGTCGCCGCGGCGCAGCAGGCGGTCGACAGCGCGAAAAGCCAGCTCGACGCGACGCGCGCCTCGACGGCGGCTGACCTCGCGAGCGCGCAGCAGTCGCTCGCGACGCTCCGGACGGCGTACGCGTCCGCGCAGAACGGCTTCCAGCTCCTGGGCACGGGGATCCCCGACGACACCACGACGCTGACGAGCGGGGTCGGCAGCGCGCGCTCGATCCTCGCGCAGGCGTTCGTCGACTTCACGACGATGTCGACCGCCGACATCACCGTGGCGAAGACGACGCTCGGCCAGGCGGACGCGTCGCTCGGCAACGCGCAGAACGTCGCGCAGGGCCAGCTCGCCGACGCGCTCACGCAGTGGACCTCCGCGCGCGACGGCGCCATCGCGGCATGGCTCCAGTTCGACGGCGCCGTGCAGCGCGGGACGGACACCTCGGGGCCCTCCGCCGCGTATCAGTCGGCGCAGCTCACGTACACGACCGCGACCTCGCGCCTCCAAGCGGCGCTCACGGTCGTGTCCACCGACGTGACGACGGCGCAGGCGAACGCGACCCTCGCGCAGAACGCCCTCGGCTCGTCGACCAGCCGCATCGACGCGAGCCTCGACAGGGTGCGCGCCGACATCGCCGGGCTGCAGACGTCGCTGGCGGCGCAGGCGCAGCTGGCCGCGACGCTGACGAGCAAGCTGGGGCAGATGACGGCGAGCCTCGCCGTCGTCGGCGACGCCGTCGGCGGGAGCTACGTCACCGCGCAGCAGGCGGTCGCGAGCGCCCAGGCGAAGATCGTGAGCGCGGTGCAGTCGGCGCAGAGCGTGTACGACTCGGCGTTGAGCGCGCTCACGCGCACGTCGGCGCCGGCGCGCTCCTACGACATCGCGGCGGCGCAGGCCGGCGTCGTCGCGCAGCAGGCCGTCGTCGACAAGGCCGCGAGCGACCTCGCGAGCGCGACGCTCGCCGCGCCCGTCGCCGGCGTCGTCGCGCAGATCAACGGCGAGCCGGGTGAGCAGCTCGTGGGCGGGACGTCGGCGGCGCCGTTCATCGTCCTCTCCAACACGTCGACCATCACGCTGCACGGCAGCGCGGGCGAAGCGGACGTCGCGAAGCTGAAGCTCGGACAGGCCGCGACCGTGACGATCGACGCGGTCGGCCGCACGACGCGCTTCGACGGCCGCGTCACGAGGATCGACCCGGTCGCGACGCTCCAGCAGGGCGTCCCGGTGTACGGGGTCGAGGTCACCATCGACGGCGCGAAGGAAGGGCTCCGCGCCGGGATGGTCGGGACCGCGAGCGTCGTCATCGCGAGCAAGAAGGACGTCCTCCTCGTCCCGACGTCGGCGATCCGCGACGTCGAGGGCGGACGCGGGGTGCAGATCCTGCGCGACGGCGCGCTCACGGCGGTCCCGGCGACCTTCGGGATCGCGGGTGACACGCTCACCGAGGTGTCGAGCGGCGTGCGCGAGGGTGACCTCGTCGTCGTGCCGGAGCCCGGCGCCACCGTGTCGAGCGGCATCGAGGTCACCGCCCTCGGCCCGTTCGCCTACGCGGCGCCGATCGACCCCGCGATCGGGCGCGTCGCCATCGTCGTACGCGTCACGAACACCTCGGAGGACGACCTCACGGTGTCGCCTTCCGACTTCGTCGCGCGCGACGCCGATCATCGCGTCTACGCCGCGAACGCCCAAGCCGGCGTCGCCGACGCGCGCCTCGTCCGCGCGGCGGTGCCGCAAGCCTCGCTCCCGCTCGTCGGGATGACGCTGCGGAAGAACGACGTCCTCGCCGGCTTCGTCGTCTTCGACGTCCCCGCCGGCGTGCGCCCGACGCAGCTCGTCTACCGGCAGACCGACGCCGACCACGTCGTCGACCTCGCGGCGCGCTGATCGGGGCGCGGCGTGGCGGCGGTCATCGTGACGCAGGGCCTGTCCAAGAGCTTCGGCGCGCAGGTCGCGCTCAGCGGCCTCGACCTCGAGGTGCAGGAGGGCGAGATCCTCGGCTACCTCGGTCCGAACGGCGCGGGGAAGACGACGACCATCCGCCTCCTGCTCGGGCTCATCTCGCCGACCGCGGGGAGCGCGACGATCTTCGGCCTCGACGTCACGAGCCAGGCCCCCGAGGTCCATCGCCGCCTCGCCTACGTCCCCGGCGAGGCGAACCTGTGGCCCGGGCTGAGCGGCGCCGAGACCCTCGCCCTCCTCGGACGCGTGCACGGGCACGTCGACGGGGCCTATCGCGACGAGCTCATCGAGCGCTTCGACTTCGACCCGGCCAAGAAGGTGCGGTCGTACTCGAAGGGGAACCGCCAGAAGCTCAGCCTCATCGCCGCGCTCATGACGCGCGCCGAGCTGCTCATGCTCGACGAGCCGACCGCCGGCCTCGACCCGCTGATGGAGCAGACGTTCCGCGAGTGCATGCGCGAGTCGAAGCGGGTGGGCCAGACCGTGTTCCTCTCGTCGCACATCCTCAGCGAGGTCGAGGCGCTGTGCGACCGGGTCGCGATCCTCCGCAACGGCGAGCTGCTGCAGATCGGCACGCTGGCGGAGCTACGCCACCTGTCCGCGCTCACGATCCACGTGACGTTCGCGGGCGAGGTCCCGGACGTCGGCGACGTGCCGGGCGTGAGCGCCGTCGCCGTCGAGGGTCAGCGCCTCAGCTGCGAGCTGACGGGGCCGATCCAGCCGCTCCTCGAGAGGCTGACGCGCTACGACGTGCGCGAGCTGCTGAGCGCGAAGCCGTCGCTGGAGGAGCTCTTCCTCTCGCACTACGGCGGCGCGGGCGGTACGGCCTGACAGACCGGCTCGTCATCGCCCGTCACGTCTTCCGCGGCGCGCTCCGCTGGGCTCTCACCTGGGGGGTCGTCTTCGCGGTGTTCGTCATCGCGACCGTCGCGGCGTTCCCGATCGCTTTCCCCACGCTCGCCGAGCGCGTGAAGGCGGTCGCGACGCTGGAGTCCTTCGCCATCCTCCTCGGGCAGCCGTACCACGCGGAGACGCTCGGCGGGTTCACGCAGTGGCGGGTCACGACCGCGATCGCGCTCATCGGCGCCATCTGGGGGCTGCTCACGGCGACGGGCCTGCTCCGCGGCGAGGAGGACGCGGGCCGCTGGGAGGTGCTGCTCGCCGGCCCGGTCACGAAGGCGCGCGCGACCGCCGAGACGCTCCTCGGGCTCGGCGGGAGCCTGGCCGTCATGCTCGCCGTGACGGCGGTCGGGACCCTCGCCTCACTCCGGCTGCCCGGCGTGCACTACACCGCGCCGGAGGCGATCGCGTTCGCGGCGACGCTCGTGGCCGGCGCGGCGATGTTCGCGGCGATCGGCGCCCTCGTCAGCCAGCTGAGCGCCACGCGGGGGCAGGCGGCGACGCTGGCCGCGGGCGTCATGGGCGCGGCGTTCCTCGTCCGCATGGTCGCGGACTCGAAGAAAGGCTGGGACTGGCTGCTGTGGCTGACGCCGTTCGGGTGGATCGAGAAGGTGCGGCCGCTGCGCGACATGGACCCGCTCGCGTTCGTGCCCATCCTGGCGCTCGTGGCGATCTGCGTCGTCGCGACGCTCGAGCTCGCCGCGGTCCGCGACCTCGGCGCGAGCGTCCTCAGCGAGCGCGACGGCTCCGGGCGGATCGGCGGATGGGTGATCGGCCCGACGACCCTCGCGCTCCGCCTCGTGCGCGGGACGTCGATCGCGTGGATCGTCGGCATCGCGGTCTTCGGCTTCTTCACCGGCACCGTCACGCGGTCGGCGACGGCGCTCCTCGCCGACTCCCCCACCTTCGCCCAGGTCCTCGGGAAGCTCGGCTTTCGCGGCGCGTCCGAGGCGTACCTGGGGGTCTCGTTCTTCATGGCCGTGCTGCTGCTCGCGGTGATGGCCGCCGGGATGATGGCCTCGACGCGCGACGAAGAGGCGAGCGGCCGGCTCGACAACCTCATCGTCCGGCCGACGCCGCGCATCCTCTGGCTCGCCGGCCGAACGGCGATCGCCTGCGTGGCCGTGCTCCTCGGCGGCATCGCCGCCGGGATCGCGACGTGGGCCGGCGCCGAGAGCCAGCACGTCGGCATCCCCTTCGAGAAGATGCTCGACGCGGGCGTCAACGCGACCGCGCCGGCGATCTTCGTCATCGGCGCCGGGGTGCTCGTCCTCGGGGTCGGGCCGCGCCTGGTCAGCGCGGTGGCGTACGGGATCCCCGCCTACTCCTTCATCGTCGAGCTCGTGGGGTCGCTGGTGAAGGGGCAGGACTGGATCCGCGACACCTCGCTGCTGCACCACGTCGAGCTCGCGCCGGCGGTGAAGCCGGACTGGGGCGAGGACCTGGCGCTGGTCGCCATCGCCGCCGCGATGGCCGCGGTCGGCGCGGTCGCGTTCCGCCTACGCGACGTCGAGTACGCCTGAGCGCTACCCCGTGCCGAACTGGCGGTCGCCGGCGTCGCCGAGGCCGGGGACGATGTAGCCCTTTTCGTTGAGCCGCTCGTCGAGAGCGGCGATGTGGATCGGCACGTCGGGGTGCGCGGCCGAGAGGGCGCGGACGCCCTCCGGCGCGGCGATGATCCCGACGTACTTGATCCGCTCGGCTCCCCACTTCTCGAGGAGATCGATGGTCGCGACGGCGGAGCCGCCGGTCGCGAGCATGGGGTCGAGGACGAGGCAGACCTGCACCGTCGCCTCGCTGGGGAGCTTGTTGTAGTACTCGATGGGGCGCAGCGTCCGCTCGTCGCGGAAGAGGCCGATGTGCCAGACCTGCGCCTCCGGCATGAGCGCGAGCGCGGCCTCGACCATGCCGATGCCGGCGCGCAGGACGGGGACGAGCCCCACCTTCTCCTTGAGGCGCGCGCCCGTCCACTCCGCGAGCGGCGTGCGGACGGCCTGGTCGACGAGCGCGAGGTCCGCGGTCGCCTCGTAGAGGACGAGCGTCGCGATCTCGTGGACGAGGCGCCGGAACTCGGTGGCCGGCGTCCGCTCGTCGCGCAGCCGCGTGAGCTTCTCGCGCACGAGCGGGTGCGACGAGACGTGCACCGGCGCCTGGAGGGGGGCCCTCGCCGCGACGACGCGGCCCGCGCTCACGCCCGCACGGCCTCCCGGGTGATGCCCGGCACCGGGAAGCGCGACGTCAGCTCGAGGACCTCGGCCGCGATGTCCTTGAGCGCGGCCTCGTCGGTCGACGCGCGCAGCGCGCGCGCGATGAGCGAGCCGATGCGCTTCATCTCCGGCTCCTTCATCCCGCGCGTGGTGACCGCGGGGGTGCCGACGCGGATGCCCGACGCGACCGCGGGTTTCTCGGGGTCGTAGGGGATGGTGTTCTTGTTCACCGTGATGTTCACCGCGTCGAGCGTCTTCTCCGCGACCTTGCCGGTCAGCTTGAGCGGCCGCACGTCGACGAGCATGAGGTGGTTGTCGGTGCCGCCGCTCACGATGCGCAGGCCCTCGGCCGCGAGCGCCGCCGCGAGGGTCGACGCGTTCAGCTTGATCTGCCGCGCGTAGGCCTTGAACTCGGGCGTCGCCGCCTCCTTGAGCGCGACGGCCTTCCCGGCGATGACGTGCATGAGCGGGCCGCCCTGCGCGTACGGGAAGACGGCCTTGTCGACCGCCTTCGCGAGGTCCGCGGTGCAGAGGATCATGCCGGCGCGCGGCCCGCGCAGCGTCTTGTGCGTCGTCGTGGTGACGACCTGGCAATACGGCACCGGGCTCGGGTGTTCGCCGGCCGCGACGAGCCCGGCGAAGTGCGCCATGTCGGTGAGGAGGATGGCCCCGACCTCGTCGGCGATCTCGCGCAGCAGCTTGAAGTCCCACACGCGCGGGTAGGCGGTCGCGCCCGCGACGATCACGCGCGGGCGGTGGGCGACGGCGAGCCCGCGGACCTCGTCGTAGTCGATGAGCTCGTCGTCCTTGCGCACGTGGTACGGGACGAACTTGTAGAGCTGCGCGGAGAAGTTCACCGGCGAGCCGTGCGTGAGGTGGCCGCCCTGGTCGAGCGCGAGGCCGAGGAACGTGTCGCCCGGCTTCGCGATCGCGGCGTACGCGGCCATGTTCGCCTGCGCGCCCGCGTGCGGCTGGACGTTCGCGTGCTCCGCGCCGAACAGCGACTTCGCGCGCTCGATGGCGAGCGACTCGGCCACGTCGACCCACTCGCAGCCGCCGTAGTAGCGCCGCCCCGGGTAGCCCTCGGCGTACTTGTTCGTGAGGACGCTCCCGACGGCCTCGAGGACCGCGGCGCTCGTGTAGTTCTCCGAGGCGATGAGCTCGACCTTCTCGACCTGGCGCTTCTCCTCCTTGCGGATGGCGGCGTACAGGTCCGGATCCTCTCGCTCGACGTGGCTCAGCTCGGTCATCTCACACGGCCTCCCTTTTCGCATCGAGCTCGGCGATCTGTTCCCGTCGCCGGGCGTGGCGGCCGCCTTCCGGCCGCGCCTCGAGGTACGCGTCGACGATGCTCTTCGCCAGCTCCCCGCCGACGACGCGCTGCCCGAGCGTGAGCAGGTTCACGTCGACGTGCGACACGGCGTCGCGCGCCGACCACTCCTCGGTCACGACGGCGGCGCGCACGCCGGGGATCTTGTTGGCCGCGACGGCCGGACCGATCCCCGAGCCGCAGCAGAAGATGGCGCGGTCGACCTCGCCGTGCGCGAGAGCGCGCGCCAGCGGGACGACGATGAGCGGGTAGTCGTCGTCGGCGGAACGCGGTCCGTCGTGGTCGACGATCTGGTGACCGCGCGAGCGGAGATGCGCGGCGAGCAGGTCGCGCAGCTCGACGCCGGCATGATCGCAGGCGAGACCGACCTTCATCTACGCCGCGCTCCGGATGGCGGCGCGGATGTCCCGCGCCGGGATCGCGCCCTCGCGCAGGATCCGCGCCTCCGGACCGGTGCAGTCGACGACGGTCGAGGGCACGCCGCCGGGGGTGCGCCCGCCGTCGAGGACGAGGGCGATGCGGCCGTCGAGCTGCTCGAGGACCTCCCGCGCGGTCTGCGCATCGGGCCGGCCCGAGAGGTTCGCGCTCGTGACCGGGAGCTGGCCGCCGCTCGCGGCGATGAGGCGACGCGCGAGGTCGCTCGCGGGCACGCGGAAGCCGACGGTGCCCCGCCGCGGCGCGGCGACGACGATCGTCAGCGGTCCGGGCCAAAAGCGCGCCGCGAGCGCGCGCGCCGCGGGCGTCACGATCCCACTGGTCTCGAGGTGCGAGGCGTCCGAGAGCAGGACGGGGATGGGCCTGTCCTGGGGGCGTCCCTTGGCCACGAACAGGGCATCCTCGTGGCCGAAGGCGGCCGCGACGCCGTACACGGTGTCGGTCGGGAAGGCGACCACTTCCCCCCTCGTCAGTGCCTTCGCCGCCTCGGTGACCGCGCCCGGCGCATCCGCCTTGAGAAGCCGGGTCTTCACGGGTGGAGCATAGGCGGGCGGGCATGTCGAAGCGGACCCCCGCCGTTCGACGTGTATGTAGGACCCGGAACGCGGATCGGCCTCGTGAGAGGCGCGCGGGACCGGACGAAGGATCGACAGGAGGAAAAGTCACATGCGCGTTCTCGTGTTGGTGAAGGCATCCCCCGAGAGCGAGACCGGTCAGTTCCCGCCGGACTTCAAGGATCTGGTGAGCGACATGGACAAGTACAACGACGCGCTGACCAAGGCGGGCGTCATGCTCGCGGCGGACGGCCTGTACCCGAGCTCGAAGGGCAAGCGGGTGCGCTTCGACGACGCGAAGCGAACCGTCATCGACGGCCCGTTCGCCGAGACGAAGGAGCTCGTCGCCGGGTTCTGGATCTGGCAGGTCCGCTCCATGGACGAGGCGGTCGAGTGGCTGAAGCGCGCGCCGTTCGGCGGCGGCGCCGAGGTCGAGATCCGTCCCATCCAGGAGCAAGAGGACTTCCAGCGCGACCTGGACGCGACCGCGGCGCGCGCCGCGCGTTGACGGTCGAAGCCCACCGCGCGATCGACGCGGTCTGGAGGATCGAGTCGGCCCGGCTCATCGCCGGGCTGGCTCGCGTCACCGGGGACGTCGGCGTCGCGGAGGAGCTGGCGCAGGACGCGCTCGTCGCCGCGCTCGAGCAGTGGCCCTCCGCCGGCGTCCCCGAGAAGCCCGGCGCGTGGCTGATGTCGACCGCGAAGCACCGGGCCATCGACCGCATCCGGCGCGACGCAACGCTCTCGCGGAAGTACGAGCGGCTCGGGCGCGAGCTGCTCGCGGCGGAAGAAGGCGGCGATCCCGAGTCGCGGATGGACGAGGAGATGGGCGACGACGTCCTCACCCTCGTCTTCACCGCGTGTCACCCCGTCCTCGCGATGGAGGCACGCGTCGCGCTCACGCTGCGGGTCGTGGGCGGGCTGACCACCGAGGAGATCGCGCGCGCGTTCCTCGTGCCGACGGCGACGATGTCGCAGCGCATCGTCCGCGCGAAGAGGACGCTCGCCGAGGCGCGCGTCCCGTTCGTGGTGCCGTCGCCCGGCGAGCGACCGGCGCGCCTCGCCGCGGTCCTCGAGGTCGTCTACCTGATCTTCAACGAGGGCTACTCGGCGACCGAGGGCCAGGACTGGGTCCGCCCGGGGCTGTGCGACGACGCGCTGCGGCTCGGGCGCGTGCTCCAAGCGCTCGCGCCCGACGAGGCCGAGGTGCACGGGCTCGCCGCGCTCATGGAGATCCAGGCATCGCGCCTGCGGGCGCGGATCGGTCCGGGCGGCGAGCCCGTCCTGCTCCTCGATCAGGATCGCGGCCGGTGGGACCGGCTCCTCATCCAGCGCGGCCTCGCCGCGCTGGAGCGGGCCGTGCGGCTCGGCCCGCTCGGGCCATATGCGCTGCAGGCGGCGATCGCGGCGTGCCACGCGCGGGCGCGGACGGCGGCGGAGACGGACTGGCCGAAGATCGCGGCGCTGTACGACGCGCTCGCGCAGCTCGATCCGTCGCCGATCGTCGAGCTGAACCGTGCCGTCGCCGTCGGGATGGCGTTCGGTCCAGCGGCGGGCCTCGAGGCCGTCGACGCCGTCGCGAGCAGCCCCGCGCTGCGGCGCTACCACCTGCTCCCGGCGGTGCGGGGCGATCTGCTGCGCAAGCTCGGACGCTGGGCCGAGGCGAGGAGCGAGTTCGAGAAGGCCGCCGACCTCACCGCGAACGAGCGGGAGCGGCGGCTCCTGCGGCATCGCGCGGCGGAGTGCGCCGCGGACGAGATCGCCGGCTAAGGATCTCTAGAGCAGCGCGTCGAAGGCGCGCGCGATCGCCTCGAGGATCCTCGCGCTGCGCTCGCTCGAGAGGCGGTAGCGGACGACGTTCCCGTGGCGCTCGGCGACGACGGCGCCCACCTCGCGCAGCGCGCGGATGTGCTGGCTCGCGCCGGACGGAGTGCGTCCGGTGATGCGCGCGAGGTCGCCGGCGGCGAGCGGCGTCTCGGCCAGCGCGCGGATCATGCGGATGCGGGTGAGGTCGTCGGCCGCGGCGAGGAGACGGCCGACCTCGTCCTCGTTCCGCGCGGGGACGAGGACGCGCTCGGCGAGAGCGGACGCGTTGGCGTCGATCGGCCGCGTTCTCGCCGGACGCTTCGCCGAGGGCCGTGTGGTGGAGGGCATCGGTCAGGCGCGATCCTTCCAGACCGACGAGCAAGCGTGCAAGCGCTTCAGCGATCGCTAACTTTCGGATCGACGCAAGTAGCGCGTCCGCCTACGCCGAGCCGACGGCCTCCAGCGCCTCGAGGCGAGCCGGCCGCCGCGCGTTCTCGAGGTCGAGCGCGGCGATGGCGATCCACAGCACGACCGTGCCCGCGAGCTGGAGCGAGGTGATCGTCTGGGCCGGCGTCACCAGGAACATGTTCACCACGACCCCGGTGATGGGGAACGCGAGCTCGGCGAGCGTCGACATCGACGCGGGGGCGCTCGAGAGGCCGCGGTAGTAGAGGAGCATCGCGACGAGCCCGGGGATGAGGGCCAGGCCGAGGTACAGCGGCAGGTCGGCCGCGCGATAGACGCCGAACGCGGCGCCGCCGCCGATCATCGCGAGCGACACCGCGAGCGCGGGCAGTGCCGTGACGAAACGCAGGGCGGTGACCGTGGGGAAGCGGATGTCGGCGAGCGCGTAGCGGCCGAGGACCGTGCCGGCCCCCCACAGCGCCGCGGCCCCGATCGCGGTGAGCGCCGTGGCGACGTGGAAGTCCTGCCACGCCAGCCCGGGGTCCAGCGGCTCGGGGACCGCGAGGAGATAGGCGCCGACGAGGCCGATAGGGACCCACACGTAGGACCGCGGCGGAAGCCGCTCGCGCAGCCACAGCGCGGCGAGGAAGAGCGCGACGAGCGGCTGCAGCTTCTGCAGCAGCAGGGTCTCGATGAAGTGGCCGTACGTGAACGACAGCGTGAAGAGGACGGTCGCGAGGCCGGACGCGCCCGCGCCGATGACGACGATGGCGGCCCAGCGCGAACGCCCGAGCCGGGCGATCTCCCGCCTCGCGCGCCACAGGATCGGGACGACGGCGACGGTGAGGATGACGTGCTCCGCGAACACCAGCTGGACCGAGGCGACGAGCGCGTCGCGCGAGAGGTGCCCCAGAAGCGGGATGCGGAAGAGCGTGTCGGTGCCCCACATCATCGCGGCGACCGCGATGACGACGACGGCGAAGCGATCGATCAGCGCGCTCATGGGCGCGATCGACACTACCGTATCCGGCGTGGCGGATCGAAGACGGTGCGTCGTGCTCTGCGGGGGCGTCGGCGCCGCGCGCTTCCTGAGCGGCCTCGTGCGCGTCGTCGATCCGGCCGACGTGACGGCCATCGTCAACGTGGCCGACGACGAGACGTTCCACGGCCTGCACGTCTCACCCGACCTCGACACGGTGCTCTACACGCTGGCCGGCGTCGTCGACCAGACGCGCGGCTGGGGCGTCCGCGACGACACGTACGCGGTGCAGCAGGCGCTGTCGCGCCTGGGACGCGACACCTGGTTCCAGCTCGGCGACGCCGACCTCGCGACGCACATCCACCGGACGGCCCTCCTCCGCGAGGGGCACCCGCTCAGCGACGTGACGGCCCGCCTCGCTCGCGCCTTGGGCGTCGCGACGCGCGTCCTTCCCGCCTCGGACGACCGCCAGGCGACGAAGGTCCTCTGCGACGGCGGCTGGCTCGACTTCCAGGAATGGTTCGTCCATCGCGCGACGCGCGACCGCGTGCGCGAGGTGCGCTTCGAGGGCGACGCGCGCCCGGCTCCGGGCGTCCGCGAGGCGATCGCCGCCGCGGACGTCATCGTCCTCGCGCCGAGCAACCCCTTCGTCAGCATCGGCCCGATCCTCGCGGTCGCCGGCGTGCGCGAGGCGATCGAGCGCGCCGCCGCGCCCGTCGTCGCGGTCTCGCCGATCGTCGGAGGCGAAGCGCTCAAGGGGCCGGCCGCGGCGATGCTCGAAAGCCTGGGGCACGAGGTCTCCGCTCTCGGCGTCGCGCGGATCTACCGCGGCCTCGTGGACGTCTGCGTCGTCGACGAGCGCGACGCCTCTCTCGCTCGCGCGATCGCGGACCTCGGGATCGGCGCGGTCGTGACGCGCACGATCATGAGCGACCGCGCGGCGAAGGAGTCGCTCGCGCGTGCCGTGCTCGACGCGGCGTCCGGGACGGTCGGTGCCGCGCGCTGATCGCTGGCTCGTCGTCCTCGCGCGCGACCCGCGGGGCGCGAAGTCGCGCCTGGCGACGGTGCTGAGCACGGAGGAGCGCGCCCGCCTCACGCTCGCGCTCCTCGACGACGTCCTCGACGCCGCGCGCGGCGCGCCGGGCGCGCGCCTCCTGGTCGCGACGGAGAGCGACGAGGTGCGCGCGGTCGCCGCGCGTCACGGAGC
>JAGWSB010000098.1 GCA_028876375.1 Chloroflexota bacterium
ATGGTGTACGAGTTGTCCTGCCAAGGGCACCGCTCGGTAGCTATGTCCGTTCCGGATAACCGCTGAAAGCATCTAAGTGGGAAGCCGACCTCAAGATGGGCTCACCCTCTGCGTAAGCAGGTAAGGCCGCAGGTAGAGAACCTGTTCGATAGGCGCCAGGTGGAAGGACCGTGAGGTCTGGAGCTGAGGCGTACTAACGGCCGAGCGGCTTGACCTAACTTCTAGCACCCAGCCGGACACTCGAGTCCGGCGAAGGCACGGACTCGCTTTCGTTCTTCCTCTTCGACACTGCAGCTCGAGAGCCTCCGGAGCGATCCGGAGGCTCTTTCTTTTTCAGTGGCGGAGGAAGAACTCCGTCACGATGCGCGCGGTCTCGTCGGGCTCCTCCCAGGCGAACAGGTGGTGCGCCCGCCCGACCTCGATGAGCTCCGCGTTCGGGATCTCCCGCGCGAGCAGGTGCGCGCTCTCCATGTGGTCGCTGCCCGTGCCCTCTCCGCGCCGCCGGTCCTCACCGCCGACGAGGACGAGCGTCGGCGTGCGGATGTCGCCGAGTCGCCCGCGCGCGTCGTGTTCGCCGCGCACGATCAGGTGTCGCAGGTAGGTCCGCAGCGGTGGCTTGCGCCGGTCGATGGCGTCCGCCAACGCCCGCACCGTGTCCGGGTGCGCGTCGCGGAAGGCGCGGCTGAACGGGAAGTCCGTGTCGGTGAGGTGTCGCAGCCAGTAGTCCCCGCCGTATCCCTCCTCGATCAGCCGCGCGGCCAGCGCGAACGGGACCCCGCCTCCGGGTCCCCGCGCGTTGGACCCCCCGAGCACCATGCTGCGAACGGCGGCGGGCTCGTCGAGCGCCATGACCTGCGCGACCTGTCCGCCCGTCGAGAAACCGAAGACATGCGCGGGGGCCGCGTCAAGCGCGTGCAGCAGCGCGAGCGCGTCCTGTGCCAAGAGCGCGGTCGTGTACGGCGCGTCGACGATGGACGACCGCCCGATACCGCGCTGGTCGTACGCGATCGTTCGGAAGCGCCCGCGCAGCCGCGGGACGAGCTCGATGTCCCACACGCTGCCCGGCCAGGCGGTCGGCGGTATGAGCAGCAGCGGGGGGCCGGAGCCGTGCTCCTCGTAGTAGAGGTCGACCCCGTTCGCCATGACCGTCGGCATCGGCCGGCCATGGTGGCACGCCGGGAGCCGGCCGCGCGCCGGGTCTCGCGCCTTTTGACCCCGCCGCGCGCCGGCCGGTACACTTGTCTCCTCGGTCCTTGGAGCGGCGGGGTCACACCCGTTCCCATCCCGAACACGGCAGTTAAGCCCGCCAGCGCCGAAGATACTCGGGACGTAGGTCCCCGGGAAAATAGGTCAGGGCCGGGAATGAAACCACCTCCGCGAAAGCGCGAGGTGGTTCTCTTTTTTCATGGCATGTCGCTTGCCCGACCAAGCAGCCGCCGATGCGCATCGACGACCAGAACGACACGGTCGACGAGCCGACGGAGACGGGCGAGCAGGATGCCACGGTCCGCACGGGCGACACCTCCGCGCCCCGAGGGCCGCAGACGATGGCCGAGCTCCTGGCCGAGGAGGAGCGCGCCGGCGCCCTCCGTCCTCTGCGGACCGGAGAGGTCGTCGAGGGGACGGTCTCGCGCATCAACGGCGACGAGGTCCTCGTCGACCTCGGCGGCCGCTCCGCGGGGATCCTCTCGCTGCGCGAGGCTGACGAGGAGCTGCACCCCGGCGACACGATCATGGCCTACGTCGAGCGGCCGGAGGGCCCCGACGGTCATGCCCTGCTCTCGCTCCGCAAGGCGCGGCGGGAGCGCCGCTGGCTGAGGCTCCGCGAGATGGAGCGCTCCGGCGAGGTCACCGAGGTCCCGGTCGTCGAGGCCAACCGCGGCGGCGTCGTCGTCGACGTCGGCCTCCGCGGGTTCGTCCCGCTCTCGCAGCTGTCGTCGGTCGGCGCGGTCGACCGACCGGAGGATCCCAACGCCCCGCCTCAGGCGCTCACGGACCTCGTTGGCCGGCACCTCAACGTGAAGGTGCTCGAGGTCGACCCCAGGCGGAACCGCCTCATCCTTTCGGAGAAGGCCGCGGCGCAGGAGATCCGACGCCGGCGCAAGGCGAAGGCGGCCGCCGAGCTCCACGAGGGCGAGGTCCTCGAGGGCACGGTCACGCAGGTCGCGGGCTTCGGCCTCTTCGTCGACGTCGGCGTCGCCGAGGGTCTCGTCCACCGCTCCGAGGTCACGTGGGACAAGAGCGTGAACCCGCTCGCGGTCCACCAGGTGGGGGACGCCGTCCGCGTCAGGGTGATCGGCATCGACCGCGAGCGGGACCGCATCTCGCTCTCCATCCGCCAGCTCGCGGCCGATCCGTGGTCACGCGTCGGGACGGACGTCCGCCTCGGGCAGGACTACGACGCGACCATCACCAAGCTCATGCCCTTCGGCGCGTTCGCCCGCATCGCGGAAGGGCTCGAGGGTCTCGTCCACGTCAGCGAGCTCTCCACCGAGCATGTCGCGGATCCCGCGGACGTCGTTCACCTGGGCGATCATGTCAAGGTGCGCGTCGTCGGGATCGAGCCGGAGCGTCGGCGCCTGTCGCTGTCGATCAGGCAGGCGGGACGGTGACGGAATGGTGTCGCACGGCCCTGGTAGGACCACCGATCTCACACGGAGATCACCTGTTGCGCCTGTATGATGTGAACACAATGGCGTCGCGGCACGTAATACAGGCAAAGGCCGACTGATGGGTCCATTCGACCGGTTCAACGATCGTGCGAAGCGCGTCCTCGCGCTCGCCCAGGACGAGGCCATCCGCTTCAACCACAACTACATCGGGACGGAGCACCTGCTGCTCGGTCTCGTGCGCGAGGGCGAAGGCGTGGCGGCGCGCGTCCTCGACTCGCTCGGCGTCGAGCTGTCGAAGGTGCGGACGGCGGTCGAGTTCATCATCGGTCGCGGCGACTCCACGACCGCTCCGAGCGACATCACGCTGTCGCCGCGGACGAAGAAGGTCATCGAGCTCGCCATCGACGAGGCGCGAAAGCTCGGACACAGCCACGTCGGTACCGAGCACCTCCTCCTCGGTCTGGTCCGGGAGGGCGAGGGCATCGCCTCCGGCGTGCTCGAGTCCCTCGGCGTGTCGCTCGAGAAGGTCCGCCACCAGGTCATCGCCACCCTCGGCCAGCAGCACCCCGCGCAGGCGGAGGCGGCGTCGGCCGGGACGGGCGGCGGGAAGGCCTCGACCTCGAAGACGCCGACGCTCGACCAGCTCGGCGTGAACCTCACGGCCATGGCCAAGGCGCAGCAGCTCGACCCGGTCATCGGCCGCGAGAAGGAGATCGAGCGCGTCATCCAGATCCTCTCGCGCCGGACGAAGAACAACCCGGCGCTCATCGGCGAGCCGGGCGTCGGCAAGACGGCCATCGCCGAGGGCCTCGCGCACCGGATCGTGAAGGGCGACGTCCCGGAGACCCTCCAGGGCAAGCGCGTCCTCACGCTCGACATCGGCTCGCTCGTCGCCGGTACGAAGTACCGCGGCGAGTTCGAGGAGCGCCTGAAGAAGATCATCGAGGAGCTGCGCCACGCGCACGACGTCATCCTCTTCATCGACGAGCTGCACACGCTCGTCGGCGCGGGGGCGGCGGAGGGCGCGGTCGACGCGGCGAACATCCTCAAGCCGTCGCTGGCACGCGGCGAGCTCCAGTGCATCGGCGCCACGACGCTCGACGAGTACCGCAAGTACATCGAGCGCGACGCCGCGCTCGAGCGCCGCTTCCAGCCCGTGATGGTCGACGAGCCCACCATCGAGGAGACCGTCGACATCCTCATGGGCATCCGCTCGCGCTACGAGGAGCACCACAAGGTCGCCATCACCGACGACGCCGTGAAGGCGTCCGCCGAGCTCTCGTCGCGCTACATCACCGACCGCTTCCTGCCGGACAAGGCGATCGACCTCATGGACGAGGCCTCGAGCCGCGTCCGCCTGCGCTACTCGACCCTCCCCGCGGAGGTGAAGGAGGCGCAGAAGGAGCTCGAGCGCATCCAGACGGAGAAGGAAGCCGCCATGGAGGCGCAGCAGTACGAGACGGCGTCGAGCCTGCGGCAGCAGGAGCGCACCCAGCAGGACAAGCTGCAGCAGTCGAAGGCCGACTGGCTCCTCGCGCAGTCGCAGAAGCGGCCCGAGGTGACCGACGAGGACATCGCCGAGGTCGTCTCGATGTGGACGGGCATCCCCGTCCGCCGCCTCGCGGAGGAAGAGACGCAGAAGCTCCTGCGCATGGAAGAGGCGCTGCACGAGAAGGTCATCGGACAGGACGAGGCCATCAAGACCGTCTCCCGCGCGGTCCGTCGCGCGCGCGCCGGCCTCAAGGACCCGCGCCGACCGATCGGCGTCTTCTTCTTCGTCGGCCCCACCGGGACCGGCAAGTCGTACCTCGCGAAGCAGCTCGCCGAGTTCATGTTCGGCAGCGCCGAGAACGTCGTGAAGATCGACATGTCCGACTACATGGAGCGGCACAACGTGTCGCGCCTCGTCGGGTCGCCGCCCGGCTACGTCGGATACGAAGAGGGCGGCCAGCTCACGGAGACCGTCCGCCGGAAGTCGTACTGCGTGATCCTCCTCGACGAGATCGAGAAGGCGCACCCCGAGGTGTTCAACATCCTCCTGCAGATCTTCGACGAAGGGCGGCTGACCGACGCCAAGGGCCGCGTCGTCGACTTCCGCAACACGATCCTCATCATGACCAGCAACCTCGCGCAGAAGATGCTCAAGAGCGAGGCTGCGCTGGGCTTCCGCGCGACGAAGCCGGGCGAGGAAGGCGACGTCCAGGCGATGTACGAGCGGATGAAGGAGCGCGTCCAGGACGAGATGAAGCGCTTCTTCCGCCCGGAGTTCCTCAACCGCATCGACGCGACCGTCGTCTTCGAGCCGCTCAGCAAGGACGAGATCCGCTCCATCGTGGACCTCGAGCTCGACCGCGTGCGCAAGTCGCTCGCGTCGCAGGAGATCACGATCGAGGTCACCGACCCGGCGAAGGACGCCATCGCCGCCGTCGGCTACGACTCGAACTTCGGCGCGCGGCCGCTCGGACGGACCATCCAGAACCACATCGAGGACCCGCTGTCCGAGATGCTGCTCCAGGGCGCCTTCAAGCCCGGCGACGCGGTCTTGGTCGACGCCAAGGAAGGCAAGATCGAGATCACCAAGGCCGCGGAGCGCAAGCCCGAGCCGGTGGCGTCGGCCAGCTGAGACCCCGCGGCCTTCCGCGACCGCCCACCCGCTGCGCACTCCGCCCAACGATCGGTCTGATGGTTTGACCTTCGGGCTATAGTCCCCAGCACCTTCGGCGGCGCGGTCGGAAACGGGGGGATGCAGTGAACGGTGACCTGCCGGCGGTCCTGGCGTTCGGCGTTGTCGATGCGGCGGTCCTGGCCGTCGCGGCCGTCGGCTTCACGCTGCAGTTCGGCGTCACGAACTACTTCAACTTCGGCTACTCCGAGTGGCTCACCTTCGGCGCGTTCATGGCGTACGTGCTGAACGTCGAGCCGCTCCACCTCAACATCTGGATCGCGATGCCGATCGCCGGCGTCGCCACGGCCGCGCTCTCGTACGTCATCAACCGCGCGGTCTTCCTGCCGTTCGTGAAGAGAAGGTCGGAGACCCTCTACATCCTCATCGTCACGCTCGCGGTCGGCCTCCTCCTCAACAACGCGTACATCGTCATCTGGGGCACCGCGTACCACGAGTACGCGCAGGCGCCGCGAGACATGCACCACCTCGGGCCGGTCACCGTCGGCACCGATCAGATCGCCTTCCTCGCGATCGCGCTCGCGCTCATGCTCGCGACCCACGCCGTCCTCGCGTATACGAGGCTCGGAAGGTCGATGCGCGCGATCGCCGACGACCGGCAGCTCGCGACCGTCTGCGGGCTCGACCCCGAGCGCCTGGCCGACGCGACCTGGATCATGACGGGCGCGATGGCAGGGATCGCCGGCGTGATCCTCGCGATGCAGGTCCACACCTTCGGCACCGACATCGGCGCGAACTACACCTACCTGATCTTTCCTGCCGTGATCATCGGCGGCATCGGACGCGCCTACGGCGCGATGCTCGGTGCGACGATCATCGGCGTCCTCACGACGCTCGGCGTCCTCATCATCCCCGCGGCCCTCTCGCCGAGCCTCATCTTCGCCGCGATCGTGGTCATGGTCCTCTTCCGGCCCCAGGGTCTCCTCGGCGGCCTCAGCCACGGACACATGCAGGAGGCCTGACGCGTGAACGAGATCGGCTTCTACATCATCACGATCCTCATCTACACCGCCTTGAACGGGATCCTCGTCCTCGGGCTGAACATGCAGTTCGGCATCACCGGCATCTTCAACTTCGCGTACATCCTCCTCGTCGCCGTCGGCGCCTACGGGACGGGGATCGCCGCCCTCGGGCCCGCCACGGGCGCGGCGCACTACATCGGCGGATTCGGCTGGGCCTTTCCGTGGGACGTCGCCTTCGGGATGGGGATGACGATCCTCTTCGCGCTCGGCCTTTCGCTCGTCGCCTTCCGCCGCATCTCGCACTGGTACCTCGCCCTCACGCTCTCGGCCATCGCGTGGGCGCTCCTCGTGCTCGCGACGAACGATCTCGATCTGGTGAACGGCGAGATCGGGCTGGTCGGGATCCAGGGCCCCTGGCAGGATCAGCTCGACTCCACGACCTACCAGTTCGCCTTCCTCGGGATCGCGCTCCTGGCTCTCGCCGTCACCTACGTCGTCTTCTGGCGCGTCGAGCGGTCCCCGCTCGGGCGCGCCCTGCGCGCGGTCCGTGAGGATGAGCTGGCCGCGGCCTCGCTGGGGAAGAACCCCGCGCGGCTGAAGACGGTCGGATTCCTCCTCGGCGCGGCGGCGGCGGGCCTCGGCGGAGGCCTGTCGATCGTGTACCTGGGCGGCTGGAGCACGGGATCGTGGGCTCCCGGGGAGACGTTCATCCTCCTGACCGCCGTCATCGTCGGGGGACGCGGCTGGGCGCCGGGCGCGATCCTCGGCTCGCTCATCGTCCTCGAGGGGATCATCGAGGGCACGACGTTCCTGCCGGACTTCGGCGGCCGCACCGACTTGCTGCCGGCGGTGCAGTCGATGCTCGTCGGCGCCGTTCTCCTCGCCGTGCTGTGGTGGCGGCCGCGAGGGCTGTGGCCGGAGCCGAAGGAGCGCTTCACGGACACGCAGCCCGGCCCCGTGCGCGCTCCCGTCGGTGTGAAGGCGGTACCGTCCGATGACGCTTGACGCGGCTCAGGCGTTCCTCCAGGTGCACGGCGTCGCGCACTCGTACGGCGGCGTGCAGGCGGTCCGCGGCGTCGACCTCGAGGTCCGCTCGGGCGAGTTCGTCGGACTGATCGGGCCGAACGGCGCCGGCAAGACGACGCTCCTCGACCTCATATCGGGTGCCGTTCACCCGCAGCGGGGACGTGTCGTCTTCAAGGGCCAGGACATCACCGGCAAGCCGTTCCACGCGGTCGCCCGGCTGGGCCTGGTACGCACCTTCCAGACGGCGCGCGTCTTCGCGCGCATGACGGTGCTCTCCAACCTCATGAGCGCACCGGCGGGACAGCGCGGGGAGGACCTCGTGCCGTCGGTCTTCGGAGGCTGGCGCGAGCAGGAGCGCACGCAGCTCGGGCGCGCGCGGGAGATGCTCGGTCGCTTCCGCATCGGCGAGGCGGCGGATCAGTACGGCAGCGAGCTCTCCGGCGGGCAGCGTCGCCTCACCGAGCTGTCGCGGACGCTGATGGCCGGTCCGACGATGCTCCTCCTCGACGAGCCCTTCGCCGGCGTCAGCCCGACGAACCGCGCGCGGCTCGCCGCTCACCTGCGCGCGCTCTCGACCGAGCGCGGCATCACGATCCTGATGATCGAACATCGCCTGGACCTCGTCGAGCAGCTCTGCGCCCGCATCGTCGTCATGGCCGAGGGCCGCGCGATCGCCGAAGGGACGATGAGCGACCTGCGCCGGAACAAGACGGTGGTGTCCGCGTACCTCGGGGAGGTGTCCGCGCATGCTGGTTGAGGCTCGCGCGATCACCGCGGGATACGGCGCGCAGCCGGTCATCTTCGACGTCTCGGCGACGTTCCGCCAAGGGAAGATCACGGCCATCATCGGACCCAACGGGGCGGGGAAGTCGACCCTCCTCAAGTCCCTGTTCGGCATCGCCCGCGTCTTCGGCGGCTCCGTGCGCGTCGATGGGGTCGATCTCGCGCGGCCGGACGCGCGAGACCTGGTGAAGCGGGGTATCGCGTACGTGCCGCAGCTCGGGAACATCTTCCCCTCGCTCAGCGTGCGGGAGAACCTCGAGATCGGGACGTACGTGCGGGGTGGCGGATCCTACGAGCGCGTGCTCGGGATCTTCACCGATCTCCGTCCCGTCCTCGGAAAGCCGGCGGGCAAGCTCAGCGGCGGCCAGCGCCAGATGCTCGCGGTCG
>JAGWSB010000015.1 GCA_028876375.1 Chloroflexota bacterium
TACCTCGAGAAGTTCGACTACTTCGCGGTGTTCTGGGGCATCGCGATCATCGGCGGGTCGGGCCTCGTCCTGCTCTTCCCGGTCGCCGTGACGGCGATCCTTCCCGGCTACGTCATCCCCGTGTCCTTCGTCGCCCACAGCGACGAGGCCGTCCTCGCGATCGGCTGGATCCTCGTGGTCCACATGTTCTACGCGCACCTCGCGCCGCACGTGTTCCCGTTCAACACCTCGATCTTCACGGGACTCGTCCGGCGGGACGATGCACAGCGGGACCACCCGCGCTGGATCGCCCGCCTCACCAAAGATGCATCCAAAGGTGGATAGGGGCGCCGCCGTGCGCCCGACATCCTCTTCGTCCGTGGAAGTCCGTCCGCGAAAGGGGGCGCCCTCATGAGACCGCCCGCTCGTCCGATCCTCGCGCTCGCCGCCGTCGTCGTCATCGCCGTCGGCGCGTATGTCGTGTCGACGTCCATCCGGCCGGTGGCGACGCCACCGCCCACAGCGACCCAGGCCGCGGTCGCGTCACCTCCGATGCCCGCGGTCGCCGGCCGCGTCCGAGCGGTGACCGCGGCGGACAAGATCCCGTATCCGAGCCAGAAGGTCGCGATCACGCTCACCAGCGGCTACGCGAGCCACGGCAACAACATGCAGGTCACGAGCGGCCTCTCGAACGTCCCCGTCGGGACCGACGTCTTCCTCGAGGGCATCTCGAAGGACGAGACCGGCGCCAAGGTCACGTCGTGGAAGTGGACGCTCGAGCCGCCCGCCTTCTCGGCGGCGAAGCTCGACGTCTCCGACCCGCAGCACCCGCGCTTCAACGCGGACCGGGTCGGCCGCTACTCGATCGTCGTCACCGCGACGAACGAGAAGGGCGTCGCCACCAAGAGCACCATCGTCGTGAACGCCGGCGTGTACGCCGGCGAGGCCCTCTGCGCGACGTGCCACAACGGCAGCGTGCAGCCGGACATCGTCGGGCAGTGGGAGGAGACGAACCACGCCCGCCACATGGATCTCGCCTACGCCTCGTACTCCGCGACGAGCGACTACTGCATCCAGTGCCACACCACCGGGTACAACGAGGCCGACACGGCGCGCGGATTCGATGACCGCGCCAAGGCGGCCGGCTGGGATCCCACGAAGGGCAGCCTCGCCGCGTACCTGACGGGCCAGAAGGCGACGCTGAACAGCGTGCTCGCGTCGTCCGAAGGCGTCCTCGCGAACATCCAGTGCGAGGCGTGCCACGGTCCCGGCGGCTCGAGCCACACCGCGGTGAAGAGCTTCGAGACCGGCGTGTGCGCGCAGTGCCACAGCGCGCAGCCCGCGCAGTGGGCGACGAGCGGCCACGTCAACAGCGGCCGGAACACGCTCGAGGAGGCCAGCAACCCGTCGTGCGCGGTGTGCCACACGGGCCAGGGGTTCGTCGAGGGCGTCGTCCGCGGGAACGCGCTCGTCTATCCGAACACGGCGACCGCCGACAAGCCCGCGAACATGGTCGTGCCGACGGACCAGGCTCCCATCGCGTGCGCGACCTGCCACGACCCCCACCAGGCGACCGATCCCGGTGAGCCGACGGCTGGACACTCGCTCCAGCTGCGCATGACCGGCGACGTGAAGATGCCGAACGGGACGACCGTCGACGCGGGCACCGGCGCGGTATGCGTCAGCTGCCACGCGGACAAGCGCACGGTCCAGTACATGCAGCAGTTCGTCGACGGCAAGCAGACGCGCGGCGCGCACGACGACACGCAGGCCGACGTCCTGTACGGGACGGGCGTCTTCACCTACGGCGAGTCGTTCCGCAACTCTCCGCACCTCAAGGCCGGCGACGCCTGCGTGACGTGCCACCAGGCGGACAACCCGACGATGAACGGGACACCGGGCTCGCACGGCGCCCTCATCGCGAACAGCGTCGGCGGGCACAGCTGGAACATGAAGGGCACGTACACCGGTCTCGCGAACGGAAAGCAGGTGACCGACCTCGAGGTCTACAACCTCAACGGCTGCAACTCGAAGGGCTGCCACGCCGGCGCGCCGCTCACCTCCTTCGACGTGAAGGCGGACGGCGACTACGACGGCAACGGCAGCGTCGGCACGTGGCAGGACGAGGTGAAGGGCCTGCTCACCGCCCTCGGCGACAAGCTGCCGAAGGACGCCAAGGGCGCCGTGATCAGCTCCGGCATCACCGACCAGAACACGACGAAGGAGCAGCGCCAGGCGCTGTGGAACTACTGGGTCGTCCAGAGCGACGGCTCGAGCGGGCTCCACAACATCGACTTCTCCATCCAGCTGCTCCAGTCGACGTACAAGCACCTGGTCGGGAGCGACGTACCGAACGCGAAGATCATGCGCTAGCGCTCATACCATGGCGACATGACGACGTCGACGGGGACGGACCTCGCGAAGCGCAAGGTCCTCCCCGTCGATCGCGTCGTACGCGCGGTCATCGTCCTCGCGCTGGTCGCGCTGGTGGCGGTCCTCGCTCTCGCCTTCCGCCGCGATCCACAGGACATCCGCACGGGGACGGTCGGGCATCCCGCTCCGGCCTTCGACCTCCAGCGCCTCGACCAGCCGGGCCGGCTGCGCCTCGCGGACATGCGCGGGAAGGTCGTCGTCGTCAACTTCTTCGCCTCGTGGTGCATCCCCTGCAAGGAGGAGGCGCCCGCGCTGGTCCATGCCTGGGAGCGCTACCGCTCGAGCGACGTGGTATTGGTGGGGATCGCGTACCAGGACACGCCCGAGGCCGCGAAGGCCTTCCACGAGCAGATGGGTCAGACGTGGCCGATCGCCGCGGACGACAACGGACGGACGGCGATCTCCTTCGGGGTCTTCGGCGTGCCTGAGACTTACTTCATCGGGCCGGACGGCGTGATCGCCGGCCGGCACATCGGCCCCATCGACGAGCAGACCCTCGACAACGGCATCGAGGTGCTGCGACCGAAGTAGCGAGGCCGCGAGCGTCCGCTCGAGCGCCCGAGATTTGACTACCCCCGGATGGGGGGCTGGAATGGTCAGCGGTGGCAACGCTCGAGCGCGTCATCCCCGTCCAGAGGACCCGTTACACGGGCCTGCTCGAGTGGATCACGACCGTCGACCACAAGAAGATCGGGATCCTCTACCTGGGCACGACCTTCATGTTCTTCCTCTTCGGCGGGCTCCTCGCCCTCGGGATCCGCACGCAGCTGGCGACCCCGGACGGGAAGTTCCTCACCGCTCCGGAGTACAACGCCGCGTTCACGATGCACGGCACGACGATGATCTTCCTCGCCGTCGTTCCCATCTTCACCGGCTTCGCCAACTACATCGTGCCGCTGCAGCTCGGCGCGCGGGACATGGCGTTCCCGCGGCTCAACGCGCTCTCCTACTGGCTGCTCCTCGCCGGCGGCATCGTCGTGTACTCGGCGTTCATCTTCGGTCCCCCCGCGGCCGGCTGGACGTCGTACGTCCCGCTCTCGACGGCGCAGTACTCGCCGCAGCTCGGCCAGGACCTGTGGATCCTCGGCCTCACGGTGCTCGGCTTCTCGTCGATCTTCGGCGCGCTCAACCTCATCGTCACGATCTTCGCGCTGCGCGCGCCGGGGATGACCTTCCACCGCCTCACGCTCTTCATCTGGAGCGTCCTCGTCACGAGCTTCCTGCTCGTGCTCGCGATGCCGTTCCTCACCGTGGCGGGCGTGATCCTGCTCTTCGACCGGATCGCCGGGACGAGCTTCTTCGCGGTGAAGGAGGGCGCCGACCCGCTGCTGTGGCAGTTCCTCTTCTGGTTCTTCGGCCACCCGGAGGTCTACATCATGATCCTGCCGGGATTCGGGATCGTCTCCGAAGTGCTCCCCGTGTTCTCGCGCAAGCCCATCTTCGGCTACAAGATGATCGCCTACTCCTCGACGGCGATCGGCTTCCTCTCGTTCTCCGTCTTCGTGCACCACATGTTCGTCGCCGGCATCGACACGCCGCTGCAGGTGTTCTTCATGGCGTCGACGATGCTCATCGCCGTTCCGACCGGAGTGAAGATCTTCAGCTGGCTGGGCACCATCTGGGGCGGGTCGCTGCGCTTCAAGACGCCGATGCTGTTCGCGCTCGGCTTCCTCGCGACGTTCACCATCGGCGGTATCTCCGGCGTCTTCCTCGGCTCGGTGCCGAACGACTTCCAGCTGTCCGACACCTACTACGTCGTCGCCCACATCCACTACGTGCTGATGGGCGGCGCGATGTTCACGGTCTTCGCGGGGCTGTACTACTGGCTGCCGAAGATCACCGGCCGCATGCTGAGCGAGCGCCTCGGCCAGCTGCACTTCATCCTCATGTTCATCGGCTTCAACGTGACGTTCTTCCCGATGCACCAGCTCGGGCTCGACGGCATGCCGCGCCGCACCTACCACTACCCGCAGTCGCCGGAGTGGGGGACGCTGAACTTCATCGAGACGCTCGGCGCGTACCTCATGGCCGTCGCGGTCCTCATCTTCCTCTACAACTTCATCGTCAACGTCGTGTTCAAGCAGGGACGCCCGGCGGGCGACGATCCGTGGGAGGGCGACACCCTCGAGTGGGCGACGAGCTCGCCGCCGCCCGACTACAACTTCGCGCGCATCCCTGCCGTCCACAGCGCGCGGCCGCTCAAAGAGGGTTAGCACGCCTTCGCGCGCGTACCGCTGGCTGGTCTGGTCCACATTCCTGATCGCGGTCCTCGTGGTGATCTGGGGCGGGATCGTGCGCGTGTCCGGCTCCGGCCTCGGCTGCCCCGACTGGCCGCTTTGCCACGGGCAGCTGCTGCCCTCCCTCGACACCGCGACGCGCATCGAGTGGTTCCACCGCTTCCTCGGGATCGCCGGCGGGCTGACGTTGGCGTCGCTCGTCCTGTGGACGATCGCGCGCTATCGCCGGCACCCCGTCCTCCTCCCGCTCGCGATCCTCGCCGGCTGCCTCTACGTGCTCCAGGCCGTCCTCGGCGCCGTCGTCGTCCTCTTCGAGCTCCCGCCGACGTGGGTCACCGTGCACCTGGCCAACGCCGAGATCCTCCTCGCGGTCCTCACGGTGATGGCCGTCGTCGCGCGCTGGCCCTCCGTCGTCGCGCAGGCGCTCCGACCCGCGGCCGCGGCGTGGCTCGGGCTCTCGGCCGCCGCCGCGACGTTCCTCCTCATCGTGAGCGGGGCCTACGTCCGCGGCGCCGACGCGACGAGCGCGTGCACGACGTGGCCGCTCTGCGACAACGGGGCGTTCCCGACCGACTCGCTGCAGCTCGTGCACATGCTCCACCGCTACCTCACCGCGGCGGTCGCCGTGCTCATCGTGCTCGCCGTCCTCGCCGCGTGGCGCGACGCGCGCCGTCATCCCGCGCAGCGTCCGCTCGCCGCCCTCACGCTCGGCCTCTTCGCCCTCCAGGTCGCCGTCGGCGCGGCGAACCCGCTCTCCGGCTTCTCGCCCGTCCCGCTCGCGGCGCACCCCGCCGTCGCGTCGCTGCTGTGGTGCTCGCTCGTCGCTCTCGTCGTCGCGCAGTGGCGCCCGCTGCTCCCCGAGGGCATCGCGACGGCGCGCGACGTCATCGCCCTCACCAAGCCGACGATCATGTCGCTGCTCCTCCTCACGGCGCTCGGCGCGATGTTCCTCGCGCAGCACGGCGTGCCGCCGGCCGACGTCATCGTCACGGTGCTCGTCGGCGGCGCGTGCGCGAGCGGCGGCGCGTCGGCGCTCAACCATTACTTCGACCGCGACATCGACGAGCTCATGCGCCGCACGCGGCGGCGGCCGCTCCCGTCGCACCGCGTCGATACGCGCGTCGCCGTCGTCATGGGCGTCGTCCTCAACGCCTGCGCGTTCGTCATCCTGTGGCTGGGGGCGAATCTCCTCGCCGCGCTCCTCGCGGTGTCGGGGACCGTCTTCTACGTCGGCGTGTACACGCTGTGGCTGAAGCGCACGACGGCCCAGAACATCGTCATCGGCGGCGCCGCCGGCGCGATCCCGCCGCTCGTCGGCTGGGCGGCGGTCACCGGATCGCTCGACCTGCCGGCCTGGCTGCTCTTCGCGATCGTCTTCTTCTGGACGCCCGCGCACTTCTGGGCGCTCGCGCTGCTCATGCGCGAGGACTACGAGCGCGCGAGCGTGCCCATGCTCCCGGTCGTCTCCGGCGAGCGCGCGACGGCGTGGGCCATCCTGCAGTACGCGGTGACGCTGACGGCGCTCACGGTCCTGCTGTTCGTCATCCGCGCCGCCGGCCTCGTGTACCTCGGCTCGGCGATCGTCCTCGGCGCCGTCCTCGTCTGGTACGCGGCGCGGCTCGTGCGCGCGAGCGACGCGCGTCGCCGCGCCGTCGCGCGCAGCGCCTATCTCTTCTCGATGCTCTACCTCGCGCTTCTGTTCGTCGCGATCATGCTTGACTCAACGGTACGTTCGCCGCTCTAGCCGTTTCGCTCGGCCTCCTCGCTGCCCTCTACGTCGACGGCGCGCAGCGCTCGCGCATCCACGGACGGCGCTGGCCGCTCTGGCGGACGGCGACGTTCTTCCTCGGCCTTGCCGCGATCGCCGCCGCGCTGCTCTCTCCCATCGACGAGCTCGCGCACGACCTCTTCAGCGTGCACATGGTCCAGCACATGCTCCTCATGGTCGTCGCCGCCCCGCTGCTGCTCCTGGGCGCGCCGATCCGTCCGCTGCTGCGCGCTCTTCCGCGGTCGTGGCGGGTGCGCGTCGTGCGGCCCATCGCGCGGAGCGCCGTGGTGCGCGGCGCGCTCCATTTCCTCCGCCAGCCCCTCGTCGCCGGCGCGGCGTACATCGGCGGCCTCTACGCCTGGCACGCGCCGGCGCTCTACGACGCGGCGCTGCTCGACGCGAAGGTCCACGTCGTCGAGCACCTTTGGTTCTTCGCGACGGCGCTCTTCTTCTGGAGCTGCATCATCGACCCCGAGCCCTTCACCGCGACGCTCCCGTACCCCGCGCGCATCCCGTACCTGCTCCTCGCGGGCGCCGGCCAGAACACCATCCTCGGCGGCCTGCTCGCCTTCTCCACGCGCCTCCTCTACAGCGCCTACGCGGGTCGGCCCGAGCTGCACGGCATCGACGCGGTGACCGACCAGCGGGTCGGCGGCGCGATCATGTGGGTGCCCGGCGACCTCATCTTCCTCGCCGCCGCGTCGATGTCGTTCTTCTTGTGGCTCGAGCAGGAGGAGCGCGACCAGCTGAAGCGCGAAGCGGCGGCGCGGGGCGCCGCCGCCGACGTCGTGGCCCGATCTCCGCGATGATGTGCAGGTGAGCGAAAGGGCGGGGACGCGGCGCGCGCGCCGGGCGCAGCGTCAGCCGTCGCGGGGGCCGCGGCCCCGCGGCCGCAGCGTCTGGCGCGGCCCGCTGCCCATCGTCGCGGTCGTCGTCGCCGTCGTCGTCGTGGTCGGCATCTTCGTGGCCATCTCGCGCCAGCCGGCCGCGACGCCGGCCGAGCAGTCGCCCGTCGTGAACTCGGCCGTCGTCTCGAAGGTGACGTCCGTCCCCGCGAGCGTGTTCGACCAGGTCGGCGCGGGGACCTCGCAGGACATCATCCATCCCGCGCCGGCGGGCGACGTCCTGAAGGGCGCCTCCGGAAAGCCTCTCGCCATCTACGTCGGGGCGGAGTTCTGCCCCTACTGCGCGTCCGAGCGGTGGAGCTTCATCCTGGCTCTCTCGCGCTTCGGGACGTGGAACGGCCTCGCGCTCTCGCGCTCGTCCTCGACCGACGTCTTCCCCAACACACCGACGTTCACGTTCCGCAACGCGAGCTACGCCAGTGACTACCTCGAGCTGTCGGCGGTCGAGACGTCGGACCGCGAGGGTAAGCCGATCGCGAGCATGACCCCGACGCAGGACAAGGCCTACGCCCGCCTCGACAGCGGCCAGTCGATCCCCTTCATCGACGTCGGCGACCGCTTCTACTCGGTGGGCGCGGGCTATGCGCCCGACGTGCTCTCGGGCAAGAGCTGGGACGACATCGCCGCCGCGCTGCGCGACCCGTCGTCGGCCGTCGCGAAGGCCGTGCTCGGCCACGCGAACAAGTGGACGGCGGCGATCTGCGCGGTGACCGGCGGGCAGCCGGGCGACGTCTGCTCGGGCCCCGCGGTGAAGGGCATCCAGCTCCCCAGCAAGTGAGGACGGGGCCGGACCGGACCGCGCTGGCCGCGCTCGCGCTGGGGATCGCCGGCGTCGCGGTGAGCGGCTACCTCACCGTCGTCCATTACGGCGGCGTCGCGCTGGCCTGCCAGCAGAGCTCGCTCATCGACTGCGAAGCGGTGACGACGAGCTCGTACAGCCTCATCCCGGGCACCGACCTCCCGGTCAGCCTCGCGGGCCTGGCCTGGGCGCTCGTCGTCGTCGGGCTGGCGTCGGCGCTCCTGAGCGGCGCGCGCGGCGCGGACGTCATCCTCCTCGTCTGGTCGGCGGTGGCGATGATCCCCGTCCTCTACCTGGTGTGGGCCGAGATCGTGATCGTCCACCGCATCTGCCTGTGGTGCACCGTCTTCCACGCCATCGTCCTCGGCACGCTCCTCGCCGCGCTGGTGCGCCTGCAGGGCGCCGCGGCCCTCGAGGAACAAGTGTGACCGACCATATATTGACAGTGACTCCTATTTAGGAGTAACACGCATGGCAGTCACCGAAGGGAGGTGGACTGCCATGAGGCGGGACCTCGGCGCGCGGAAGTGGTGGGCGCTGGGTGCCCTGGCGCTCTCTCTCCTGGCCATTGGGCTCGATGCGACCGTGCTCAATCTGGCGTTGCCGACCCTGGCCAAGGCGCTCGGCGCGTCGAGCGACGAGCTGCAGTGGTTCGTCGCCGCGTACACGCTCGTGCTGGCCGCGGGGATGCTGCCCGCCGGCGTGCTGGGGGACCGTTTCGGGCGGAAGGTCCTGCTCGTGGCGGCGCTCGTCGCGTTCGGCGTGGGATCCATCGCCTCGGCCTACGCGGGTACGCCGGCGGCGTTCACCGCGGCACGCGCCCTCATGGGTCTCGGCGCGGCCTTCGCGGTCGTCATGACCCTCTCGGTCATCACGGTCCTGTTCGACGAGGCGGAACGGCCGCGCGCCATCGGCATCTGGGCGGCCGCGAACTTCCTGGCCATGCCGGTCGGTCCCCTCCTGGGGGGCTGGATCCTGACGAACGTCTGGTGGGGCTGGGTCTTCCTCATCAACGTGCCCGTGACGCTGCTGGGCGTCGTCGCGGTGCTCGCGTTCGTGCCGGAGTCGCGCAGCTCCGAGCGCACGAGCCTCGATCCGCTCGGGATGCTCGCCTCCGCCGCCGGAATGTCGCTCCTCACGTACGGGTTCATCGACGCGGGCGAGCTCTCGTGGAGCGACGCGACCGCCCTCAGGTCGATCGCCGCGGGGTTGGCGCTGCTGGCGATGCTCGTTCTCTGGGAGCGCCGCCTCGCTCGTGCCGGCGGTCAGCCGCTCGTGGACCTCGAGCTGTTCGGCTCGCGCGGGTTCGCGTCGGGGACCGTTCTCGCGGCGCTGACGATCCTCGCGATGTTCGGCGGTCTCTTCGCGATCCCGCAGTATTTCCAGGCGGTCGTCGGGCTCGATCCGCAGGCGACGGGCCTGTGGCTGCTGCCCATGATCCTTGGCCTCGTCGCCGGCGCCGTCCCCGCCGATCGCATCGCGGCACGCGCGGGGCCGCGCGTCGTCGTCGCGGCCGGCCTTCTCATCCTCGGCGCGTCGGCCGCGGTCGGGTCCACCACCGTCGCCGGCGAGGCGGACGCGACGACGGCGGGGTGGATCTGCGGCATGGGCTTGGGCATGGGGCTCGCGCTCGCGACGGCGGCGTCGGCCGCGCTGGTCGAGATCACGCCGGAGAAGGGCGGCGTTGCCTCGGGGCTGATGCAGACGGTGCAGAAGGTCGCCGCCCCCTTCGGCGTCGCGATACTCGGGTCGATCCTCAACGAGGGCTATCGCAGCGGCCTCCAGGGGACCGCTCTGCCGGCGTCCGCGGCGGCCGCCGCCCAGAAGAGCGTGTTCGCCGGACTCGCCGTCGCGCAGCAGCTCCGATCGTCGGCGTTCGCCGAGGCCGTGAGGGGCGCCTTCGTGATCGGAATGGACCACGTCCTCCTCGCCTCCGCCGTCCTCGCGGTCCTCGCCGCCGCCGCCTCGCTCGCGTTCATGCCCCGCCGCGCGGTCCGGTCGGAGAGCCGTACGATCGCGGCGTGAGCTCTGGCGCCGACGACGCGCGGACGGCTCACCGGCCGTCCGCGCCCGCTCGCCCCGGACTGCGCGAGCGGAAGAAGGCCAAGACGCGCGCCGCGATCCAGCGGCACGCGCTCCGCCTCTTCAAGAAGCGCGGCTATGACGAGACGACGGTCGAGGACATCGCGGAGGCGGCCGAGGTCTCGCCCAGCACCTTCTTCCGCTACTTCCCGACGAAAGAGGACGTCGTCATGTACGACGTCTTCGATCCGGTCCTGCTGGCCTCCTTGCGCTCGCAGCCGCGCGGTCTGGACCCGGTCCGCGCCATGCGCGCGGCGATGCGCCAGGTCTTCAGGGACATGGACGAGGAGGACCGCGAGGACCTCCTGGAGCGCGAAGCGCTCTTCCGCCTCGTCCCGGACCTGCGTGCCCGCATGATGGACGAGCTCCTCCGGACGGTGAGCGTCCTCGCGCGCATCATCGCCGAGCGGACCGGCCGGCGCGCGGGCGACCTCGGCGTCCGCGTCGTCGCCGGCGCCATCATCGGTGCCCTCATCAGCGCGTGGCTGACGGAGGAGGGCGAGAGCCTCGGCGTGGACACCTACCGCGGCATGGACCGCGCGCTCGAGAAGCTGGAGTCCGGTCTCTCGCTGTAGCCCGGCGCGCGGAGGCGCGCAGCGGCTACTTCAGCGTGAGGAGGTAGGCGACGATCTTGCCGATCGTCGCGTCGTCGAGCCCGAGCGTCGGCATGATCGTGCCGGGCTTCACCTTCTGGGGGTCCTTGATCCAGGTGTGGAGGTTGTCGGCGTTCACCGGCTTGAGGATGCCGACGATGCTGTCGAGCGACGCGACGTGGGTGAGCTCGGGGCCCACCTTGCCCTGGGCGGCGGTCCCGGCGACGGTGTGGCATCCGGCGCAGGGGAGCGAGAGGAAGAGCTGGCGTCCCGCTTGCGCGTCGGGTCCGCCCGCCGCGGCCGCCTCGTTGGCGCTCTTCACCGCGCTGGCGACCCAGGCGGCGTACTCGTTCTTCGGATGCGCGATGACGTTGATGAGCATGTCCGCGTGGCCGTCGCCGCAGAACTCGGCGCACTGGCCCTTGAAGGTGCCGGGGTGGTCGGCCTCGATCCACAGCGTCGTCGTCCGGCCGGGCACGGCGTCCTTCTGGCCGCCGAGGATCGGATCGTAGAAGGCGTGGATGACGTCCTGCGAGGTGATGTCGAGCTTGATCTTGGTGTTCGCCGGGATGTGCAGGTCCGTCGCCGTCGTCAGCGTGCTCCCGTCGGCGAGCTTGTACGGCTGCTGGTCGGGGTACTGGTAGCTGAACGTCCACTGCCGCGCGATGACCTTGATCGTCATCTCGGCATTGGTGTCGACGTCGTTGAGCACCAGGAGGCGCTGGAACGATAGGACCGAGAACGTCACGACCATGAGCGTCGGGATGACCGTCCAGGCGAGCTCGAGCAGGTTGTGGCCGTGGAACTGCTTGGCCGGGACGCCCGGGCGCTCGCGGAAGCGGATCCCCGCGTAGATGAGGCCGCCGTCCACGATGATCAAGACGATCACCGCCGCGGCGAACATGATCCAGTACAGCGGGACGATCTCCCGAGCGACCGGACCCGCCGGGTCGGTCACCCACGGGGGCTGGATCGGCATGCGCGAAGACTAGGACACGAAATGCGCCGATGCCAGATCGCGGAGGCGCGGGCACTCGCGTCTTTCGCACGATATCGTGGGGCCCGGTGACAGAGGATCACGGCGGAGCGCGTTACACCCCGGGTCTTCCCGGCGACGAGGAGATCCACGTGCCGAGCCCGACGATCGCGCCCGCGACGGTCGGCCTCGGCGTCCTCCTCCTCGCTTTCGGCGTGGCCGGCATCTCCGCGCGCGCGCCCGAGACGCTGCGGGGCGCGTCGCCGGTCCTCCTCATCGTCGGCCTGGTGATCCTCGTCGTCGGGCTCGCGACGTGGCTCATCAACGACGCGCGCGAGTTCATGCGCCCCGACGGACACGGCGGCCACTAGCTCGATGCAGGCGACCGAGCGGACCGTCGTCCGCGGCCGGCGTCAGACGCCGTCGGAGGCGCGCCTCCCCGTGAACGCCACGGGCATGGACGTCCAGCCCAGCCGCTTCACCGCGGGCATGTGGGCGGTCGTCCTGTTCATCTCGTCCGAGGTGATGTTCTTCAGCGCGCTCTTCACCGCGTACTTCTACCTGCGCGCGCGCATCCCGGCGTGGGAGCCGGTCTTCCAGCGCTGCGTCGCGGCCGAGTGCGACAAGCCGGCCTGGAACGCGACGACCGACCTGTTCGGCCTCGCCCTTCCGCTCGTCGCCATCAACACGGTCGTCCTGGTCGCCTCGAGCCTCTGGATGCAGCTCGCGGTCAACGCCATCAAGAAGGATCGGCGCCGCGCGGCCGTCACCTGGCTCGCCATCACGGTCGCCAGCGGGGTCTGGTTCATCCTCGGACAGGGCTACGAATACACGCACCTCGGGTTCCTGCCCGACAACGGCGTGTTCGCCGGCGTCTTCTTCACGCTCACCGGGTTCCACGGCGCGCACGTCACCGGCGGCATCATCGCCAACGCGCTCACGCTCTTCCGGACGTCGAAGGGCCACTTCTCCTCGAAGCGCCACCTGCTGTTCGAGGGAGCGAGCATCTACTGGCACTTCGTCGACATCGTCTGGATCGGCCTCTTCACGACCATCTACGTCATCGGCTGAGCGCGGCCCTTATCGCGTCAGGATCCGCAGGTCCTTCGTCATGTCGTCGACGCTCGCGTCGGAGTGGATGAGGGTGCGCTCGTTGCCCTTGCCGTCGATGAGGTAGATCGCGTCCGAGTGCGCGACGTGGCCCGTCGCGTCGAGGCCCCCGCGCACGGCGTACCTCGCCCACACCGGCTGGAGCTCGCCCTGCGATCCGATGAGGTAGTGCCAGCCGGTGGAGAGGCGGTGCTCCTTGGTGAAGGCGTGGACGTTCGCCGGCGTGTCGTTGAGCGGATCGACCGAGACGGCGACGAACGCCACCTTCGACGCGTCGGCGCCGAGCTTCTCCTGCGTCTGCCGGAACTTCTCGGCGGTGAGCGGGCAGGTGTCGGGGCACTGGGTGTAGAGGAACGCGAGGACGACGGAGCTCGGGCGGAGCGAGGAGAGCCGCAGCGTCGAGCCGCTGACGCCGTCCGTGAGCGTGAAGTCGGGAGCCGGCGACATCCCGAGGTCGGTGCCGGTGAGCGTCTCGGGCGCGCACGCGCCGACGACGATGGCCAAGAGCATCACGAGCGACAGACGACGAAGCGCCATCGCTGCGAGCATAGGGTCGTGACCTCACGTGTCGCCGCCGCCTACGTGATCCAGTGTGTCGTCTGGGGAACGACATGGGCGGCGATCAAGGTCGGCGTGACCGACGTCGCGCCGTGGACGTTCGCCCTCGCGCGCTCGATCCTCGTCGCGGTGTTCCTCGGCGCGGTCGCGCTCGCGTTCCGGATGCCCTTCCCGCGCGGGCGCAGGACGATCCTCGCCGCCGCGCTCACGGGCGGATTCAACGCGGGGACCTCGTGGGCGATCATCTTCTGGGCCGAGCAGTTCGTGCCCAGCGGGCTCGTCGCGGTCTTCGGCGCGACCTCGCCGATCTGGACGGCGCTGCTGGCGCACTTCCTGGTGCGGCACGATCGTCTGTCGGTCGTGAAGATCCTCGCGCTCGCGAGCGGCTTCGGCGGCATCATCGTGCTCGTCGGGGCATCGGGGCAGATCTCCGCCGGGCCCGCCCTCCTCGCGACCGGCCTCCTCGCGCTCATGACGCTCGGCTGGGCGGTCGCCGGCATCGTCATGGCGCGGACGCTCACGACGGTCCATCCCATCCCCACGGTCGCCCTCGGCACCGCGACCGGGGCGATCGTCCTCGTCCCGCTGGTCCTCGTCGAGGTCGCCACCGCGCGGCCGGTCGCCTGGACGCCGTCGGCCATCGCCGCGGTCCTCTACCTCGCGCTCATCGGCTCGGGGGTGGGGCTGGTCGTGAACCTGTGGCTGTACCGGCGGCTGCGGCCGACGACGATCGCGCTGGCGCAGCTCCTCATCACCGTCGAGGCCGTCGCCCTCGGCGCGCTGGCGCTGCGCGAGCACATCACGGCCGGCATGGTCGTCGGCGCCGTCCTGGTGCTCACCGCCGTCGCGCTCAACGCGCGCGCGGGCCGAGCGCGCCCGCCGAGCGGGCCGGTCGGGGGGCAGGTCGTCGCCACTCCAGCGGACTGACCGCCCACGCTCCATCCCCCAGCGCGTCCGTGGGCGCGCCGGCCCTCCGCGACGTTCCGTCACGCGAAGATCGAGCACTCGAGCGCCGTCCGGCCCACGCGACGCCCCTTTACTCGTGGCGTAGGCTGGGCAGCACTGCGGCGAGGGCTGTTCGGCCCTGTCGTTGAGTCCGTTCAGCGGTGGAGGTAGCGCTCGTGGACGAGACTGCGGCCCCTTCTTCTCCGGCAGAACATGGCGAGGGAGGTGACGGCGGTCCTCCCAAGGGCACGGACGCGAAGTTCCGAGTTACCCGGCGCAGCTTCCTCGTCGGCGCGGGCGCTGGCGCGGCGACGGCGGGGGTCGTTCTCGGCGGCGGCATCGTCGCCACCAAGGCGCTCTCGCCTTCGTCGACGACGACCACGAGCGGAACGACGGCGGTCACCGCCGGCGGCCCGGTCCCCGCGACGATGCGACGCGTCTCGCTGAACGTCGACGGCCTCTCGCACGACGTCGTCGTCGACAACCGCGAAAGCCTCTGGGAGACGATGAACTTCCAGCTCGGGCTCGCGAACTCCAACCTCGGATGCGACCGCGCGCAGTGCGGCGCATGCGCGGTGCTCGTCGACGGCAAGCCGATGAACAGCTGCACCATCCTCAGCTCCCGTCTCGGCCGCGGGCAGAAGATCAAGACCGTCGCGAGCCTGGCGACCGGCCCCGGGATCGAGGGACTGCATCCGATCCAACGCGCCTTCTGGCTCGACGGCGGGTTCCAGTGCGGCATCTGCACCAAGGGATTCATCATGTCGACCTACGCGCTCCTGACGGCCATCCCCAAGCCGACCCACGACCAGATCGCCGAAGGCGTCTCCGGCAACATCTGCCGCTGCGGCGAGTACGCCGGGATCTTCCGCGCCGTCGACACGGCCGCGGCCGAGATGCGCGGCGAGAAGGTCACCTACGTGTCGAAGCCGATCGTGGTCGCGGCGGCCGCCCCGGCCGCGCCGGCGCCCACGGCCGCCGGAACGTCGAAGGCGTTCGAGTTCGTGACCCCGTTCTCGACGATCGAGGAGTTCGACCCGTTCGCGCAGCAGCTGAAGGGTCAGGCGGGGATCCTCGACGTCAGCGGCAGCCAGGGGACGATCACGGTCACGTGGGACTCCTCGAAGCTGACCGAGGCCCAGGTGCGAGCGCTACTCGCCGGCATGGGCCGCGCGGTCAAGTAAGGAGGAGAGGAAGAGATGGCACGCATCGAAGCCATGCGCGTCGCCCTGGACGCGGAGTACGCGGCCGCGCTGACCGACGCCGACTGGCGCGACCTGAGCCAAGATCCCGAGTGGGCGCAGATGGTGGCGGAGCAGCCGGAGCTCATCTCCGGCGTCCTCGCGACGCACGGCCACAAGCTTCCGGGCGCGGATGACGGCGCGGGTACGGGTGGCGGCGAGCTCCTTGCCGCGACGACCTACAAGGTCATCGGCAGCGACATCGCCCGCATGCAGGGCATGGGCATCGTCACCGGACGCGCGGAATACACCGAGCACATGACGATGCCCGGGATGCTCTTCGCGCGCACCCTCCGCAGCAGCTACCCGCACGCCAAGATCCTGAACGTGGACACCTCGAAGGCGGAGAAGATCCCCGGCGTCCACCTGATCCTCCACCGCGGGAACCTTCCCGCCGCCTACAAGGACGTGAAGCTCGGGGCGGCGGACCCGACGCGCTTCCTCTTCAGCGAGGAGGTCTTCGAGGTCGGCGCGCCGATCGCGGTCGTCGCCGCGGAGACCGAGCACATCGCCGACGACGCCGTCCGCCAGATCGACGTCAAGTACCAGCCGCTCCCGGCGAGCCTCGACATGATCGCGGGCATGAAGTCGTCGACGCCGAAGCAGTTCACGACCAAGTACGACGGGACGATCGTCAGCGAGGACCCGCCATTCATCCGGGGCGATCCCGAGAACGCCCACGCCGACACGACCGTGCACGTGGTCGCGGCGAAGTCGACGGAGCAGCACGTCGCGCTCGAGCTGACGAACTCGCTCACGTGGTGGGACAGCGACAGGCTCAACATGACCTACACGAGCCAGTGGGCGCACGGCGTGCGCAACTCGCTCGCCGACGCCCTCAAGCTCCCGCAGAACAAGGTCCACGTCATCCAGCCCGGCTACGTCGGATCCGGCTACGGCTACCGCAGCGGCATCGACCTCCAGGAGGTCCACGCCGCGATCCTCAGCCAGATGACCGGCCGGCCCATCAAGTGGAACTACACGCGCTACGAGGACTTCGTGACCCGCACGCACCGTCCCCAGTTCCAGGACGACATGACGCTCGGCGTCAACAAGGACGGCACGATCGTCTCCGGCCACTTCATCGTCGTCGCCAACGTCGGGGCGCAGCGCGCCGGCGCCGCTGACGGCTCGTGGTTCAACATGCAGGAGCTCTACAAGATCCCGAACCTGAAGCTCGAGGCCATCGACGTGATGACCAACAGCTACAAATCGGGCCCCTACCGCTGCGTGAGCCACCCCAACGGGACTCTCGCGCTCGAGACGACGATGGAGCGGGCGGCGTACGCGATCGGGATGGACCCGGTCGAGTTCCGCCTCAAGAACCTCAACGAGGTCGGCGACCCCGACACCAAGAAGCCGTTCTCGAACCCCGGCATCCGCGACTGCATCACGCAGGCGGCGCAGGCCATCGGCTGGAAGCAGAACTGGCATGCTCCGAAGACCAAGCAGGTCCGTCCCGGCGTGTACCACGGCATCGGGCTCGCGGCGCACGCGTGCAGCCACGGCGCGGGCAACGACAACGCCGCGAGCGGGCAGGTCATCGTCAACCCGGACGGCACGGTGCAGTGCATCTCGGCGGCGAACGACATCGGCGACGGCCAGCGGACGACGATGATGATGATCGCGGCCGAGGCCCTCGGCGTTCCGCTCACCGCCATGTCCATCACGCCCTACGTCGACACCGACCTCACGACCGACACGAGCGGCACCTTCGGCAGCCAGCAGACGAACACCGGCGGCCGTGGCATGCACGAGGCGGCGCTCGATGCGCGCAAGCAGATCCTCGACCTCGGCGCCGCCAAGTTCACGGCCGACGCGAAGAAGCAGGGCCAGACGGTGACGCTCACCGCCGCCGACGTCGACCTGCAGGACGGCGTCGTCTTCCTCAAGTCCGACCCCTCGAAGAAGCATCCGCTCAAGGACGTCGTCGGCAAGCCGCTGGTCGGCGTGGCGCGATACCGCCCCGACAACCGCTGGACGCGCGTCGCCTGGGCCGCTCACGCGGTCGAGGTCGAGGTCGACACCGTGACGGGATCGATCCAGATCACGAAGTACGTCGCGGCCCACGACGTCGGCAAGGCCATCAACCCCTTCGCGGCGCGGCAGCAGATCGAGGGCGGGGTGGTCATGGCGGCGGGCGCGGTGCTCACCGAGCAGCTCCTCATCGACTCCGCCACCGGCCTCCCGCTCAACCCCAACCTGCTCGACTACAAGCCGCTGTCGATCAAGGACGCTCCGCTGGCCCAGGCCATCCTCGTCGAGCATCCCAAGGACTACGGGGTGTTCGGCGTCCACGGGCTCGGCGAGCCCCCCATGTCGCCCGGCGCACCGGCCATCTCGAACGCCGTCTACAACGCCATCGGGGTGTGGATCACCGAAATGCCCATCACGCGAGACAAAGTGCTCGCCGGCCTGAAGGGTTAGGAGGAACGCCATGAGCATGCGAGGCTTCGAGCTCTATGACGCGACGACCGTCCAAGAGGCGGTCGACCTCCTGAAGAAGAACGCCAAGCGCCCGACCAAGGTGGTCGGCGGCGGAAGCGACCTGGTCGGCGGGGTGATGAAGGACTGGGTACAGGGGAAGGGCATGCCCATCCCCGAGGTGCTCATCGACATCACGACCATCAAGGACCTCGCGGGGATCAGCGCGGCGTCGGACAGCATCACGATCGGGGCGACGACGACCCTCAGCGACATCGTCGACCACAAGGACGTGAAGCAGCGCATCCCGCTCCTCTCGGACGCCGCGGCGAGCATCGCGTCGCCCCTCATCCGCAACTTCGGGACGGTCGGCGGCAACCTCAACCAGCGTCCGCGCTGCTGGTTCTTCCGTGGTGAGGATTTCAACTGCTACAAGAAGGGCGGGGATTTCTGCTTCTCGGTCACCGGCGACAACCGCTACCACGCCATCATCGGCGGAGAGCTCTGCTACATCGTTCACCCGTCCGACACGGCGACCGCGCTCCTGGCGCTCAACGCGAGCGCCAAGATCGTCGGTGCGGGCGGCGAGAAGACCGTGGCCTTCGACAAGTACTTCACCGGGCCGCGCGTGGACGTCCTGCGCGAGAACGTCCTCAAGCCGGACGAGTTCCTCACCCAGGTCGTCATCCCCAACCCCGCGGCGGGCTCGAAGATGGCGTGGACCAAGCTCAAGGACCGGCAGGTGTACGACTTCGCCCTCGTGTCCGTCGCGGCCATCTTCACGCTCGACGGGACCAAGTGGAAGGACGGGCGGATCGTCCTCGGCGGCGTCTCGCCGGTGCCGTACCGCGCCGAGGTCGTCGAGAACGCCCTCAAGGGTCAGGACGTCAAGGGCGCCATCAAGTCCGCGGCCGCGCAGATCCGGACCGTGGCGCGGCCGATGAGCATGAACGCGTACAAGGTGGACCTCGCTCAGGGCCTCATCGAACGGACGGTGCTCGCCGCCCTCGGAGGCTGATCCCGCACTTCGGTCGTCAGGCGCCCGGGGCTGCGCCCCGGGCGCCTGACGCCTGCGGGCGCACGAGCCCGTGCCTCTCGCGGACCTGGGCGACCCGGCCGAGGCACGACTTGTGGAGCGTCGGGTTGGCCGCCACGTAGCCGCCGTCGGAGTGGAGCCACGACCCGCCGTCCGCGTCGGTGACGACCCCGCCGGCGCTCTCGAGGACGACCGCGGCCGCGGCGACGTCCCACGGCTTCGCGTCGAGCGTCCAGTAGGCGTGGAGCCGGCCGGCCGCGACGTAGCAGATCGACAGCGCGGGGGAGCCGAGGACGCGATGTGACGTCACGTCGGTCGAGATGATCTCGAACGTCTCGTACGCCGCGTCACGCCGCTCGTCGCCGGGCGGCAGGTCCGTCGCCACCCACGACTTCTCCCAGAACTCCGGTCCCTCCGCCGTCGTGCGGACCGCGATGGGGCGGTCGTTCAGCGTCGCCTGGCGGCCGAAGGTCGCGGCGAAGCGCTCGTCGCGGACGGGGTCGTAGACGACGCCGACGCGCAGCTGTCCTCGCGCTCGGAGGGCGATGGAGACGGCGAAGAACGGGATGCCCTGGACGAAGTTCTGGCTCCCGCAGATGGGGTCGACGATCCACAGCCTCTCCGCGTCGACGTCGAGCGCCTCGTCCTCGGGGCCTTCCTCGGCCAGGATGGCGTCGCCGGGGCACTCCTTGCGCAGGACCGCGAGGATGGCCTCCTGCACCTCGACGGCCGAGCCGGCGGCGACGTCGCGGTGGCCTTTCCAGCGGACGTAGCCGGGCTCACCCAGGCGCGTGAGCGCGACGCGTCCCCCACGGAACGCGGCGCGCGCCGCGATCTCCATCGCCTCCGCGTCGTCCACGCGAGCACACTATGGACGTGTCCATGCACGTCCGCACCGTCGTCTGCGCCTACTCGCGCGAGGAGCTGCCCACCTCGTGGCTGCAGGTCTTCCGCCGCTTCGAGCGCGCGTTCGAGAAGGCGAAGCTGGACGTGCGGGTCCGTCTCGATCCCCTCGAGGACCTGCCCGACGACTTCGAGATCCTCGTCGTCCCGGCGCGCCTGCGCCGGCGCGCCGACGAGCTCGCGCAGCGCGCGCGTGTCGTGCCGGTGTCGCGCGAGACCGCGGCGGGCGCGGCCGGCGCGCTCATCGCCGAGATCGAGCGCGGCGACGCTCTCCGCGCCGACGCGCTGCGGTCCGAGGCGCCGCGCGCCGTGCACGTGCGGGGCATGCGCGAGCTGTGAGCGGTCCTCTGGAGACGCGGCTGAGGCGCCTCGAGCAGCAGGTGCGCGCCTTCCGCGACCTCCACGCGCGCGAGCTCAACGAGTCGGCGGAGCGGCTCGCCGCGATCGCGAAGCTGCAGGCCGACGAGCTACAGCTCATCCTCGACGAGCTCGACCAGCTCGTCGCGGACGCCGACGCGGCGGTCGCTTCGACGGACTCGAGCCCGCGCGCGCCCGAGGCGGGGACGGCGCGGTCGGAAGGCGACCCCGGCGCCGGCTCGCCGAAGCGCGCGAAGTGGCTCGCCGAGCAAGAGCGCGCCTCGCGGATGTCCCGCAGAGGTCTCCTCGGCCGCGCGCTGCCGCCGCGCGGCGAAGACCGCTAGGGCCGCATCCTCCTCGCGCGCACCAGGAGCTCGACGCCCAGCCCGACGAGGCCCACGGCGACGAGCCCCAGGAGGTACGGCGTCGACGCGCCGAAGGGCCCGGGCCAGGAGAGCGGCTGCTCCGCCTCGGTGCGCGCGGTCGGCGACGGCGCGCTCGAGGACGCGGCCGTCGTGAGCTCGGCGAGCGCGGCCTTCCCCGCCGCGTCGAGCGTCACCACGTAGATCTCGAAGCTCCCATTCCGTGGCGAGGAGAAGAGCAGCTTGTGCCCGTCCGGGCTGAGCTCGAAGGGTCCCTGCGCCTGCACCCGCGAGGCCACCGCGGTGCGCGCGGTGTCGCTCCCGGGCGGCAGCGCCCATATGTCGGTCCAGCTCTGGTCGAGGGTCACGTGCTCGGAGACGTACACGAGGCTGCCGTCGGCCAGGTAGGTCGGGAAGTGCGCGTGCTCGCCCTGCGGCGAGACCGCCGTCGCGGCGCTCCCCGGCGCCGCCGGCATGAGCAGGACCTGGGTCTGATCGCCGGATGAGTAGGCGAGGAGGCCTCCACGCGGCGACCACGCGGCGGAGTGGCAGGCGAAGGTGCACTGCTGCGCCTCCTCCGTCGCGAGGTCACGCGTGATCTGCACGGGGTCGCTGCCGTCCCGGCCGACGGTCCACAGGTCCGCCGCGCCGCCGCGGTACTCGTAGAAGGCCAGGCGCTTCCCGTCCGGACTCCAGCTCGGGAAGCTCGCGTTCGCGCCGACGCGCGTCACCTGCGCCCGATGCGTGCTCGCGACGTCGATGAGCCAGATCTCGCGCAGGGTGCTGCTGCCGGAGTCGACGGCGATCGTCTTCCCGTCCGGGCTCCACGAGGGGTGGCGGTCGTCGACGTTGCCGGCGCTCAAGCGGCGGAGGTTCGTGCCGTCGGCGTCCATGACGTAGACCTGGAAGGCGTCGCCGTTGTCGCTTCGCTGATACGCGATCTTGGCGCCGTCGGGGCTCCACGCCGGGCGCAGGCTTTCGGCCGCGCTGTCCGTCAGCTGGCGGATCGGCGACGCCGCCGCCGCGCTCGCGCCGCCGACGACGAGCAGCACCGCGACCACCACGAGGACCATGCGCGCGAGGGTCAGGACGTCGAGAGGGCGTGCCTCCGGGGGGCGAAGCTGCCGCGGCCGATCAGCGGGGAGGAGCGGCAAGGCCCGAGCCTCGGACCATCCGCACGCACTGCCGGAGCAGCGCGAGCGTGAAGTACGCGATGGCGAGGCCGCCGATGAGGAGGCTCGCCTGCGAGAGGATCCCCTCCTTCGCGGATGTCTTCGAAAGGAACGCGCTCGTCACCATGACGTAGGCGGCGAGGAGGTTGAACAGGCCCCACAGCAGCGCGAGGATGGCCACGACGCGGCGCACGCTAGTCGCCTCCCGCGGGCGCGGGTGAGGGCGCCGACGGGGACGTCGGCCGTGGCGCCGCCGCCGCGGCGGGCTCCTTCCACCAGCCGGTCGCCATCGCGACCATGAGCGGCCAGCGCGCGAGCGTGTAGCGGAGATGGTCGAGGACCTTCGCGCCGATGAGGACCATCGCGGCGACGTGGAGCGTCGACGCGACGTAGAGCACGGGGCCGGGCACGGGCGCCGCGTAGCGCATCGCCTTGACCAGCCCCGTCAGCGTGATGAGGCCGAGGACGAACGCCCACGAGGGGAACGACACGACGAGCTCGTAGAAGCTGAAGCGTCCGCGCGCCGGCGGGCGCAGCCGCATGTCGACCTTGAGGAAGCGCGCGACCCGCTTGCCGAACGCCGGGGGCAGCTCGTCGACGAGGCCGCGAAGGTGTGCGCGCCACGCGCCGCGCGGGACGAGCAGCGACGACTCGCCGGTCGACCACCACGCGGTGAGGAACGCGGCGACGGAGAAGAGGACGATGGCCGCGCCGACGTAGTGGATCCGGTAGAACCAGAAGAGGGGCACCGGCGCGACGACGTCGAGGATGCCGCCGAAGTACTGCCACGCGCCCGTCGGGAGCGCGAGGAGGATGCCGACGGTGAGGACGGCGTGCATCGCCACCGTCCAGGGCGAGAAGCGCCGCACCGCGCCGTCGGCGCGGCGCTCGGGCGCCGGGCCGCGGCGGCGCAGGAAGCCGACCGCGACGCCGAGCGCGAGCACGAACGGGATGGACCGCGCGAAGACGAAGTTGTCGGAGAGCTCGCTGTCCCACGGCTGCAGACCCGAGGAGGTCTGGCCGAGGATGACGTAGCCCGCGGCGGCGGCGACGACGATGCCGACGACCGCGAGGATCGCGCGCACGCCCTATGCCTTGCCCTTCGCGGGGCTGTCGCCGAACGTCTGGAACTCGCGCAGCTTGCCCCACGTCGCGTGGTCGGAGGGCTTCTCCGAGAGGCACATCTTGTCGGTCTTGATGATCCCCTGGCGGATGCGGATGTTCACCGGGCAGCGCTCGACGCAGGCGGGGCCGCCCTCGCGCCAGTAGCAGAGGTCGCACTTGGCGTAGGTGTCCTTCACCGGGTCGTACGTGATGCGCGTGTGCTGGGAGACGACGATCTGGTCCGTCGCCTGCGACTCGTCCGTCACCGGGAAGGGGCAGGCGTTGGCGCAGCGCCCGCACGTGACGCAGGTGTCCTCCTTGATGAAGCGCGCGCCCGTCTTGGGGTCGACCTGCAGGGCGTGGACGGGGCAGACGTAGAGGCACTCCGCGGTCGGGCACTGCAGGCAGGGCTCCTGGTGGAACTTGCCACGGTCGCGGAATTCCGGGTTCGACTGGATCACCGGATCGACCTGCGTGGTGGGGTCGTTGAAGATGCGGATCCGCGGGACGTCCGCGAGGCCTTGCTCGCGGTGGACGGTCGAGCAGATGACCTCGCAGGTGAGGCAGCCGATGCAGAGCGTCGGGTCGGGGAAGATGACGCCGCTCGACTGCTGCGTCGCCTGCGGCGTCGCGGCGTTGGCGATCGTCGCGCCGCCGATCGCGTCCAGCGCGATGAACGCGACGACGGGCGCCGCGGCGCGCAGGAAGCTGCGACGCGAGACCTCAGGCGCGTCCGCCGCCGGCCGGTCCGTCCCCTCCATCGCTGCGAGCAGCGTGCCCTGCGTTGGGGGCCCGGTCAAGCGGCGAAGTGCGAGTGGCGCTCGGCCAGGCGAGCGTCACGCTCGTCTCCTCGGGGCTACTACGCTGCGGTAGTATTTCGTCGGTCGTTTCGAGTGGCGCTCTCGCGTCGAACGACACGGAACAGGGGCGGTGTGCGGATATGGCCGCGGATGCGGACGACCTCAACCTATTCACGAGCGACCCGACGGTGCTCGAGCGGTTCGACGACGTCGACTACGACCGTGCCGCCGAGGCGCTGTCCCGGATCGCGCATCCCGATCGACTGAGGCTGCTCCACGCGCTGTGCCTCGTCGCCGACACCCCCCAGAAGGCGGCGGTGTGGGCGGGGGTCTCGCAGGCCGTCGCGGAGCGCGAGCTGGGGGCCATGGTCGACCTCGGCCTCGTCGAGCGGCGCGACGGCGTGCGCGGATCGACGTACTCGCCGCGCGACGGGCACCTCGTCGTGCAGCTCCACGTCGCGCTCGCGCACGGACGTGAAGAGCGGCCCGAAGCGCATCCCAAGCTCATCGCGCGCCGCCGCGTCGTGCGCGCCAAGGGCGCCGCGTGACCGGGCCCCGGCGCACGCCGTCCGGCACGGAGGCTCCGTCCTCCCTGCGGCGGCTGCGGCGGATCGGCACCGAGGAGAGGTTCCTCGGCCCGCTCGAGGCGGCGGTCATGGATCGACTCTGGAAGCGCGGCGCGGCGACGGTGCGTGAGATCGTCGACGACATCGGGCGCTCGCGGTCGCTGGCCTACACGACCGTCATGACGATCATGTCGCGCCTCCACGAGAAGGGGCTGCTGCAGCGCGACCGCACCGGCAAGACGTACGTGTACCGGCCCGCGGTATCGCGCGAGGAGCACCGCGAGCGGCTGTCGCGCGAGCTCGTGCGCGGCCTCGTGGACGAGTTCGGCGACGTCGCCCTCGCCCACTTCGCGGCCGAGCTCGACGGCGTCGACGGGCCGCACCGCGCCGCGCTGCGGCGTATCGCGAAGGAGTCCGGCGATGCTCCGCGGTGAGCGCGCGTTCGGCGTCCTCATCCTCCTCGGACTCGTCTCCTCGCTCGTCCTCGGCGGCGTCCTCGCCGTGCTCGTGCCGCGGGCGGTCGTGCTCGCGACGCACGGCGCCGGCGGCCCGCGGGACGTCGTCTCGATCCTCCTGATCGGCCTGGCCGCTCTCGGCATCACGCTCGGGCTGTCGTCGCTCCTGCGGCAGCTGTTCGCCACGCTGCGCCTCATCCACCGGCTCCTCGCGCGACGCGTCGAGACGCCGGAGCGCGTCGACATCGCCGCCGGCGGTCTCGACCTGGCCGGCCGCATCGACGTCGTCGACGACGAGCGACCCTTCTCCTTCTGCTACTGGTTCCTCCGTCCGCGGATCTGCCTGTCGACCGCGCTCGTCGGGCGCCTCGGGCGCGACGAGCTGCGCGCCGTCCTCCTCCACGAGCGCTACCACCTCGTGCACCGCGACCCGCTCCGCCTCGTCATCGCGCGCTACCTCGCGGCGGGGCTCTACGTCGTGCCGATGGTCGAGGACCTCGTCGAGCACTTCACGCTCGAGAAGGAGCTGGAGGCCGACGGACACGCCGTCTCGCGCATCGGCGTCGCGCCGCTGGCGCGCGCGCTCTACGAGCTGCTCCCCGACGCGGACTCCGTGTCGCTCGGGCTCCTCGTGCCCGTCGGCGCGCTGTCCGTGACGGAGGCGCGCATCGATCACCTCGTCGAGGGGCGGCCGCTCGAGATGCGCGTCTCGCCGGCCTCCGTGGCGCTGTCGTTCGGCGCGCTCACCGCGGCCGCCATCCTCGCGGCGGCGCAGGCGCCCGCGCCGGCGCAGCTCCCGCCCGTTCTCGCGGTGCCCGGTCTGCTCGTCGCGCCCGCGTCCCTGCTCTTCGTCGCGGCGGTGAGCGGCGGCGTGGAGCAGCTGCGCCTCGTCGTCCATCGCTAGCGTTACCTCGCGCATGGCCCTCACCGTCGAGCGTGTCCGCGAGCGGGTCCGAGGCACCATCCTCGAGCGCGTCGGCGACACGCCGCTCCTGCCGCTGCGATCGTTCGACGGGCTGCGCGGCGACATCTCCGTGAAGCTCGAGTCGTTCAATCCCGGCGGCAGCGTCAAGGACCGCGCGGCGCTGTGGATGGTCGTCGCCGCCGAGGAGGACGGGACGCTGCGCGGCGGCCGGACGATCCTCGACGCGACGAGCGGCAACACGGGGATCGCGCTGGCGATGGTCGGCGCCGTCCTCGGCCATGCGGTCGAGCTCGTCATGCCCGACAAGGTGTCGCTCGAGCGCAAGCGCATGGCCGCGGCGTTCGGGGCCGCCATCGTCCTCACCGACCCGCTGGAGGGCACCGACGGCGCGATCGCGGAGGCGCGCCGCCGCGCCGCCGAGCACCCCGCGCGCTACGCCTACCTCGACCAGTACTCGAACCCGGCGAATCCCCTCGCGCACGAGCTGACGACCGGTCCCGAGATCTGGGCGCAGACGGGCGGGACGGTGACGCACTTCGTCGGCGGCGTCGGCACCTCCGGGACGGTCAGCGGCGTGTCCGCGGCGCTGCGGCCGAAGGGCGTGCGCATCGTGGCCGCGCAGCCCGCCGAGGCGTTCCACGGGATCGAGGGCTGGAAGCACATGCCGACGGCCCTGCGGCCCGCGATCTGGAACGAGGAAGCCGCGGACGTCCACCTCATGATCCCGACCGAAGCGGGGCTCGCGATGGCGCACCAGCTCGCGCGCGAGGAGGGCATCTTCGCCGGACCATCGGGAGGCGCCGCGGTCGTCGCCGCGCTGCGGATCGCGCAGAGCGAGAGCGGTCGTATCGTGGTCCTCATCGCGGACGGCGGGGAGCGCTATCTCTCCACGCCTCTTTGGGAGTGATCGGATGCCAGTGACGGTGCGGCTGCCCGGCGCGCTGCGCGACGCCGTGGGCGGCGACAACAAGGTGAGCGCGGACGGGCGCACGCTCGGCGAGATCTTCGCGGACATCGAGCGGCGGCACCCCGGGTTCCGCGAGCGCGTCCTCGACGAGAACGGCCGCCTGCGGACGTACGTGAACGTCTACATCGGCGAGGCGGACGCGCGGCAGAGCGGCGGCCTCGACGCGCCGGTCCCCGCCGACGCCGAGGTCATGGTCATCCCGGCGATGGCCGGAGGATGGCGATAGCCGACGGAGTTCGGCTGCCCGCATCCGTCCGCGACGAGATCGTCGCGCACGCGCGCGAGGCGGGAGGGGTCGAGTGCTGCGGGCTGGTCGCCGGTCGCGATGGCGCCGCGACGCGCGTCATCCGCTGCGCGAACGTCGCGGCGACCCCCGCCGTCCGCTACCGCATCGATCCGCGCGAGCAGCTGGCGGCCTTCCGCGCGATGGACGGCGCGGGGGAGCAGCTCTTCGCCATCTACCACAGCCATCCCGCGACGACGCCGTACCCGTCGTCCACCGACCGCGCCGAGGCGTTCTACCCCGACGCGGCGTACATCCTGGTCTCGCTGCGCGCGGGCGCGCCGGAGATGCGCGCCTTCCGTATCTCGAGCGATCCGCCCGGCTCGGAGAAGACGGTCCGCGAGGTCGCTCTCAGCGCGGGATAGCGGACGACAAAGAAGACCTCCCGGACGCATCCGAGAGGTCTTCTCGCGTTTCGGCTTGTTGGCTAGCCCCAGTGCCAGTCGCCCGGCGGATCGACTTCAGACCTCACTTCTGGTCCTGTGCGGGACATCCACCACCCGACAAAGGGGTGAGTCCCGGCCTTGGATCCGTCGATCCGCACATCGACCTCTGGCGCCCCCTTCCGCCGGGGGCGTCATCGATCGACCTGGAGCACCTCCAAGCGGAGATGCAGTCGGACCATGCGACCTCCCTGTAGCGGTGCTTCGCCTGGTCGGTCATCGACGGGCCCTTGTCGCTGACCACCACCGTCGTACTCCGGTGTTCCGCGAAGCGCAAGGGGTCCAAAGTAGGTAGCGGTCGGGGAAGCAGGCGACCGTGCGCCTCATGACCTTCGCTCATTTCGCAGGACCTCTCGCACTTGCTCCGGGACCGGTCCCGCGGTCGTCCACCACGCCTCGCGCGCGTCCTCGGCGATCGCGCGCGCCGTCTCGACCAGGAGCGCGATGCCGCCCCGCACGTCGGAGAGCCGAACGACCTCCGGCGCGAAGCGATCGTCGGGCCCGCGGTCGTGGTAGTTGACGTTCGGCAGGGCGATCGCCGTCGTGTCCCAGCCGTGCACGACGAACGTCGACGCTTCGCACGTCCCGCCGTCGAGGAGCGCGCGCTGCGTGGGGATCCCGTCGCGCCTCAGGCGCTCCGCCGCCGCGCGCAGGAAGCGCTCGGCCTCGTTGCTGAAGGTGTTGTTGAGGTCGCCCGAGCGCACGACGATCCCGTTCCCCGGGGCGGCGTGCGGCAGCGCGCGGCTCGCTTCCACCGAGATGACGATGGCGTCGCGCGCGATGGCGTCGTCCTCGGCGACGATCCGCGCGCCGTAGAGGCCCGTCTCTTCGGCGCGGGTGAACACCCCCGTCACGTCGACGGGGACGTCGCTCGCCGCGAGCTCGAGCAGGACGTCCGCGACGATGGCGCAGCCCGCCAGGTCGTCGGCGGCGACCATGCGCAGGTCGTCGCCGTCGAGGTCGCAGGCCGGCAGGTCCAGCGTCGCCCACTCGCCGACGACGAGGTCGCGCTCCGCGCGGATGCGCATCCGCCCCGGCGAGTTGTGGATCGGGTCGAGGTCCGGCACGAAGCGGTCGACGATCCCACGGACCGGCGGGACGGCGGCGTCGTCGGCGTGCACGAGGACGCCGGTCGCGTCCTCGAGGACGCGTCCGCGGAAGCCGCCGAGGACGCGCGCGATGCCCTCGTGGCCGTACGCCGAGACGACCTCGAACGCGGGGTGGTCGGTGTGCGCGACGAGCGCGATCGGGCGGCGCGGCGACCCGCGCCGAACGCTCGCGAAGAGCTGGCGGTGGGCGTCCTCGCGCAGCTCGATCCCGTCGTGCGTGAGAACGCCGCGGACGGCGGCGAGGGCGCGATGCTCGTGATACGGCGCCGTCGGCGCGCTGCCGATAGCGCGGAGGGTCGCGAGCGTCGCCTCGGCGTCGGGAAGTCGCGCCATCCGCGCGAGGATACGAGGCGGTACGCTCCGGCCGTGCTCCGCCTGTACGACACGCGGCGTCGCGGCATCTTCCCGTTCCGCCCGCGCGGTCGCGAGGTCACGCTGTACGTATGCGGCGTGACGCCGTACGACACCACGCACCTCGGGCACGCGCGCACGTATCTGACGTTCGACGTCCTCGTGCGCCTTCTCGAGGCGCGCGGTCGCACGGTGCGCTACGCCCAGAACGTGACCGACATCGACGAGTCGATCCTCCAGCGCGCCGCGCGCGACGGGGTCGCGTGGGACGCGCTCGGCAAGCGCGAGGAGCGCAAGTTCCTCGAGGACATGGACCGGCTGGGATGGCGCAAGCCCGACGTCATGCCGCACGCGACGCGCGAGATCCGGTACATGCACCAGCTCATCCGCCAGCTCCTCGAGCGCGGCGCGGCGTACGTCGTCGACGGGAGCGTGTACTTCTCGGTGGCCACGGAGAAGCGTTACGGCGAGCTCTCGCGCCTTTCCCCGGCGAAGATGCGCGCGATCCTGGCGACGCAGGACGACGCCGCGCTCGACGAGCGCCGTCGCCGTGACCCGCTCGACTTCGCCCTCTGGCGCAGCGTGCCCAGCGGTCCGACGTGGCCGAGCCCCTGGGGCCAAGGCCGCCCCGGATGGCACATCGAATGCTCCGCGATGGCGCTCCACCATCTCGGTGACCGCATCGACATCCACGGCGGCGGCGCGGATCTGATCTACCCCCATCACGAGGACGAGATCGCGCAGTCCGAGGCGTGCACCGGGAAATGCCCCGTCGTCGGCTGGTGGGTGCACGCCGGGCTCGTGCGGCTCGACATGGCGAAGATGTCCAAGTCCGACGGGAACATGGTCTTCGTGCGCGACGCGCTCACGCGCGCGTCCCCCGAGGCGCTGCGCTTCTACCTCCTCGACTCTCCCTATCGCCGCCCGTTCGACCACGAGGAGCCGCGCCTCGCGCGGGCGGCCGCGCGCCAGGCCACGCTCGCGGCGGACCTCGGGCGGCCCACCCGATCGGACGCGATCGGCCGTGACGCCGCGACGCGCCGCGTCCTCGCCGCCCTCGAGGACGATCTCAACGTCGCCCGCGCGATCGGCCGCCTCGAGCGATCCGCGCGCTCCGCGGACGAGCGGGTGCGCGCATCCCTGCGCGCCATCGCGCGCGGCGTCCTCGGCATCGTGTGACCGACGCCGGCGCGATCGACGTCGTCACGCTCAGCGACGGAGCGCAGGATCCCGCGTCGATCGCCGAGCGCCTCGCCGCGTTCCTCGACGGCGCGCGAAGCTCGCTCGACCTCTCCGTGTACGACGTTCACCTCGGCCCGCGCCTCCGGCCGATCGTCCGCGGCGCCCTCGAGCGCGCGCTCGCGCGCGGCGTGCGCGTCCGTTTCGAGCACAACGAGGCGATGGGGGAGAAGACGAAGGGGCCGCCGCCGCCGCGAACGGATCCCGAGGTCGTCGGCGGCCTCGCCATCCCCGTCGTGTCCTTCCCCGGCGTCCCCGACCTCATGCACCACAAGTACGTGATCCGCGACGGGGCGTCGCTGTGGGCGGGGTCGACGAACTGGTCCGACGACTCGTGGTCGCGTGAGGAGAACGTCATCGTGACCGTCGACTCGCCCGACGTCGCTCGCGCGTTCGCGGACGACTTCGAGCAGCTGTGGCGCTCGCACGGCGAGGTCGCGCGCGGCGGGCACGTCGCGTCGCATCCCGCGAGCGTCGGCGGCGCGACGGTGACGCCCTGGTTCGCGCCGGGTCGGGCGCGCGCGCTGGTGCACCGCATGGCGGCGGCGATGGGACACGCGCAGCGACGCCTGCGCATCGCGTCGCCCGTCATCACGTCGGGCCCCATCCTCGGGACGCTGGCCGAGGTCGCCGAGGAGCGCCGCATCGACCTCGGCATCGTCGTCGACGCGACGCAGGTGCACGAGGTCCTCTACCAGTGGCGCGGCCGCGTCGCGTGGAAGCGCTCGATGCTCGAGCGGCTCGCGCACGACGACCGCACGTCGGGGAAGCGCTCGACGCCGTGGGGACCCGCAACCGTGCACGACTTCATGCACGCGAAGCTGACGGTCGCCGACGACACCGTGTTCGTCGGCAGCTACAACCTCTCGCGGTCGGGCGAGACGAACGCCGAGGACATGCTCGAGATCGAGGACGCCGCGCTCGCCGACCGCCTCGCGGCGTACGTCGACGAGCTGCGCCGGCGCTATCCCGCCTTCAGCTAATAGAGGAGGCGGGTCCGGATGGTCCCGTCGATCTCGTCGAGCTTCTTGCGCAGCGCGAGGCTCACCGGCCGCTCCGCCCCGTCGACGTCGATGACCGCGTAGCCGATGCGGCGGTCGGTCTCGAGGTACTGGCTCGAGATGTTGATCTTGGCCTCGGAGAAGACGGCGTTGACGCTCGCGAGCATCCCCGGCTCGTTGCGGTGGATGTGCAGCAGGCGGTGCTTCCCGGCGTGCTCGGGGAGCGCCACCTGCGGGAAGTTCACCGAGCCGAGCGTCGAGCCATTGTCGCTGTACGTGATGAGCTTGGCGGCGACCTCGCTGCCGATGTTCTGCTGCGCTTCCACTGTGCTGCCGCCGATGTGCGGCGTGAGGATGACGTTCTCGAACTCGCGCAGCGGAGTGCTGAGCTCCTGATCATTCGACTCCGGCTCGACCGGGTACACGTCGATGGCCGCGCCGCCGACGCGCCCCGAGGCGATCGCCCGCGCGAGCGCGTCGAGGTCGACGACCGTGCCGCGCGAGGCGTTGATGAGCTTCGCGCCCTTGCGCATCTGCGCCAGCTGCTCCTCGCCCATGAGGTGGAAGGTGCGCTCCGTCTCGGGCACGTGGAGCGTGACGACGTCGGCGCGCTCGAGGAGCGCCTCGAGCGTCGCGACGGGGACGGCGTTCCCCAGCGAGAGCTTCGTCTCGATGTCGTGGTAGATGACGCGCATGCCCATCGCCTCGGCCAGGACGCCGACCTGCGTGCCGATGTGCCCGTAGCCGACGATCCCGAGGGTCTTGCCGCGGACCTCCGTCGCGCCGGCGACCGCCTTCATCCAGCGGCCGCGGTGCGCCGCCGCGCTGCGCTCGGGCACGCCGCGCGAGAGCATGACCACCTCGCCGATGACGAGCTCCGCGACGCTGCGCGTGTTCGAGAAGGGCGCATTGAAGACGGGGACCCCGTGCAGCTCGGCCGCCGTGAGGTCGACCTGGTCGGTGCCGATGCCGAAGCACCCGACGGCGATGAGCTTCTCCGCCTTCGCGAAGACGTCCTTGGTGAGGTCGCTGCGCGAGCGGATGCCGACGATGTGCGCGCCGCGGATGTGCTCGACCAGGTCGCGCTCGGGCAGCGCTTTCTCCTGGTAGTCGATGTTCGTGTAGCCGGCCGCGTTGAACGCATCGACGGCGCTCTTGTGGATCGACTCGAGGAGGAGGACGCGGATCTTGTCCTTGTCCAGCGACGTGACCTTCCCCACGCGCGCAGACTACGCGATCACCGCGGCAAGAGCGCGCGGACGGTGCGGATCGGCGCGTCGACCGCAGGCCGCTACCCTTGGCCCTCGTGGCTGAGCGCTCTCCGACGCCGGCGGCCGCCCCTCTGCCCGTCCTCTCGATGCACGCCATGTACGTGTGCGATGGCGCGCACGTCGACGGCTACCTCAGCCGGCCCGTCGACGTCGGCCCCTGGGCGGCGATCGTCGTCGGCCATTCCTACCGCGGTCTGACGCCCTTCTATCGCGAGTGGTCGCGCCGGCTCGCTGCCGAGGGCTTCGTCGTGCTCGTGCCGGACCTCTACGAGGGGCACGTCGCGGCGGACGACGCGGAGGCCTCGCGCCTCAAGGCCTCGCTCGACTTCGACCGCGCGGCGCGCCAGCTCGCCGGCGCGAGGGGATACCTGCGCGGACTCCCGTTCGTGAGGGACGCGTTCGGCATCACCGGTCACTGCCTCGGCGGCGGGCTCGCGCTCATGGCGCTCGCGCGGTCGGAGCCCGGCGCCTTCGCCTGCGCCGTCATCTACTACCACAGCGTGTACCCGGACGACGCGGAGCTCCGCCGCATCCACTGCCCGGTGCTCGGCCACTTCGGTACCGCGGACGCGCTCACGCCGCGCGCCGAAGTGGAGAAGCTCGAGCAGGCGCTCCACGACGCGGGGCAGCCCTTCCAAGCGGAGTGGTACGAGGGGATGGGCCACGCGTTCGCCAATCGCGCCGATCCCACTCCCGAGCAGCGGGCGGCATCCGAGGCGGCGTGGGCGCGGACGATCGCGTTCTTCCGCTCACACCTTTGAGACGCTCCTCACACGTCGGGCCGTAGACTGACGTCATCGGCCCGGTCGCCTAGTGGTCTAGGGCGTCTCCCTTTCAAGGAGAAGGTCACGGGTTCGAATCCCGTCCGGGCTACTCGTGTGATGTCTCAAGACATCGGAGACAGATGTCTCGGGACATCGTAGACAGTGGTCAGGCGGCCTCCTTCGGCTGGTAGTCGCGGCCGGGATCGAGCACGAACCGGCACAGCAGCTCGCCGTCCTCGTTCAGCACGCGGACGTCGCGGTCGGCGACGAGGAGCACGATGCGCTGGCCGCGGTAGGCGGTGCCGACCCCGAGGTGCCAGCGAGAGCCTCGCGCTCCAGCGTGAGTACGGCGTAGCGTGGAGCGAGGTGAATCGCACGCGCGAGGTGGTGTGGGCAGTCTCTGGTCAGGACGTTACCGCCGAGTTCGCAAGTGCGACCGCGCGCCGAGGATCGCGCGTCGTGAGCTGGTCGACACCCGCAGCGAGCGCGAGCCGTATCTGTTCATCGGAATCCGCGTCGGTCGCATGGAGCAGCAGTCCGCGGCTCCGCACCTCCGCGACATCGACCGCCGCCAGATCTGCGACCTGCAGATGCACTACCTGGAAACCTCCGAAGATCGCCTGCTCGGTGAACAATCGCTGGAAGAGGACGCTGGGCATCCACGCCGGTCGACCCAACACGAAGAGCCCGGCACGCGAGCCCGGCGTCTGGGCCCGCGCCTGCGCGACCGCGGGCGCATAGTGGCCAGTGAATTCGACGTCCTCAGCCCGCCCGGCATTTCGGACCGATGCCACGACGGTATCGATCAGCGCACGCGTTGGGATGCCCTTGATCTCGACCTGAAAGGTCGACGCGTCCAGTTCGAGCACCTCGTCGAGCAGCGGCACCCGCTCGCCGGCGAAGCCCGCATCGAGACCAGCGCCCGCGCTGAGTCGTCGGATGTAGTCGAGCCGCTGCTCGTGCACGAGACCCTGGCCCGTGGTGGTGCGAGCCAGGTCGTAGTCGTGGATGACGACGGGGTACCCGTCCGCGGTGAGGTGAACGTCGAGCTCGATGCCGTCAGCGCCTTCCGCCAGCGCACCTCGGAACGCCGCGAGCGTGTTCTCGGGGAGCCGCGCCGTGTCGCCTCGATGTCCATAGACGCGCGTCTGGCGCGCGCCGATCGGCCGGATCTCGCGCGGTCTCGAAGAAGGCATTGGGCCTCCGGCGATAGTAGTGAGGAAGCGGTCGGGCCCGAAGCGCCAGCCGGGACTCCCTGCCTACCGCGGTGGCGTGAGCCGCGCAGCACGAGGCGCCCCGCCTGAGATCAAGAGAGAGCGCGGTCAGTGGCCAGACGCGATATGCGCGGGACCATCCTGGGACCGTCACTGCGAAACCCGACGGCCTTTCCTTCAAGGAGACGGTCACGGGTCGGATCCCATCCGGGCTACTCGTCCAATGTCTACGCGGTGTCTCTCGCAAGACCCCCTCGGGCTAGCGCGCTTTCCTTCGCTGAGGGGCGTATCTCTGCGGGTCGCTTCTCTGCTTCTTCGCGCGTCTTGACGACGGGACGACTCACGAGATCGACATCCAGATGAGGTAGGGCCGAGGGCGCGACGGCACCACGCCGTAGATGAGGACGCAAGGGACCGGATGGCGTGATCCCTACGAGACCTCTCCGGCCAGTGTGCTTTTCCTTCGCTGAGGTCGGGCCGGGAGACGCCGGATGGACGACGCGAAGCGTCCATCCAGCCCTTCGTTCAGGCCGGACGGCACCGGCAGCCTTGGAGCGTGACACGCGCGGAGACCGCCGCTGTCGCGCGCGGGTCTCCCTCGGCCGTCGGCCGCATCCTGCGCGCCGCCGGTCCCGCCTGGATCGTGATGCTCGCCGACGTCGACGCCCCCAGCGTCATCAGCGCGGGGCAGGCGGGTACGGACTTCGCGTACGCGGCGATCTTCCCGCTCGTGTTGTGCATCCCCGCGCTCTACCTCGTGCAAGAGATGACGGCCCGGCTGGCCATCGTCACCGGGAAGGGCCACGCCGAGCTCATCCGCGAGCGCTATGGCATGGGGTGGGCGACCGTGGCGGTCGTGAGCATGGTGGCGATCGACCTCATCGCCTACGTCGCCGAGTTCGCGGGCATCGCCCTCGGCGCCGCGATCCTCGGCATCCCCGCAGCCGCCGCCATCGGCGGTGCGCTGGTCCTCCACACGCTGTGGGTCCTCACCGGGAGCTACCGGCGGTTCGAGGTGGTGACCATCGCCCTCTCGCTGACCCTCCTCGCCTTCGTCCTCCTCGCGCTGGCGGGCCACCCCGACCCCGCGGCGATCCTGGGCGGCCTCTCGCCGCTCCAGCCCTTCGGGGATGCCCGCTACCAGGACCTCGCGGTCGCGCTCGTCGGCGCCTCGATCATGCCCTGGATGGTCTTTTACCAGCAGGCCGCGACGGCGGAGAAGGGCCTCGGTCTCGACGACCTTCCGGGCGCTCGCAAGGAGACCCTCATCAGCGCCGTGGTGAGCCAGGCCCTGATGGTCGCGATCGTCGTTGCGGCGGCCGTCGGCGCGCGCACGATGCGCGCCTCGCGGATCGTCCCGGACGCCGGCGGCGTCGTCCTGCCGAGCGGTCTTGCCTCACTCGCCGCCGGAGGGTGGGGTCCGCTCGTCGCGGTCGGTCTCGTGGGTGCGGGGCTGCTGGCCGCGGTCGTCATCTCCCTGTCGTCAGCTTGGGCCTGGTGCGAGCTCTTCGGCTGGCCGCACAGGCTCGACCTGTCGCCGCGCCGCGCGTCGGGCTTCTATCTGCTCTACGCCCTCGAGGTCGTCCCCGCCGCGGCGATCGCGCTCGCGGCGCCGCACCTCGTGACGCTCATCCTCGAAGCGATGATCCTCAACGTCATCGCGCTCGTCGTGCCGCTGGTGTTCCTCATCCGCCTGTCCGGTGACCGCGCGCTGCTCGGCGCGCTGGCCAGCTCGCGGCGTCGGAGCGCCGTCCTGTGGGTCCTCACCGCGGTGCTGGTGGGGTCGGGACTGCTGAGCCTGACCCGCATGCTCGCGCGCTGACCGTCGGGGGCCACTCCGGCATACCTCGTTCATGGCCTCGACCGGTGAGATCGCTCAGGGAAGCGTGCCCTATCGTGCGGGTGTCAGCGTTCGCGCGGTCCGTAGTGGCGCGCAGGGCAGGGGGGACGATGCTCGACCTCGCGAGGCGGCACCTCGACGGCTCGTTCCGTGGGCTGCGGAAGGTCCCGGAGATCACGGCGTACTTCTGGGTCGTGAAGCTGCTCACGACCGCGATGGGCGAGTCCACCTCCGACTTCCTCGTCTTCGGCATCAACCCCTACGTCGCGGTCGTCCTCGGCTGCCTGGGTCTCGTCGTCGCGCTCGTCCTGCAGCTGCGCGCGCGGCGTTACGTCGCCGGGACGTACTGGCTGGCGGTGGCCATGGTCGCGGTCTTCGGCACCATGGCCGCCGACGTCGCGCACGTCGTGTTGGGGATCCCCTACGCCGTGTCGTCGGCGGCGTTCGCGCTCAGCCTCGCCGTGATCTTCGTCGCCTGGTACGTCGTCGAGCGCACGCTTTCGATCCACACGATCTACGCGGGCCGCCGCGAGCTCTTCTACTGGGCGACGGTGATCGCGACATTCGCGCTCGGGACGGCCTTGGGCGACCTCACCGCATCGACACTGGGCCTCGGATACTTCTCCTCGATCCTGCTCTTCGCGATCCTCTTCGCGCTGCCGGGCCTCGCCTATCGGACGGCCGGCCTGAGCGAGGTGGCGGCGTTCTGGGGCGCTTACGTGGTCACCCGGCCGCTCGGGGCGTCCTTCGCGGACTGGACGGGTAAGCCGTACCTCGGCGGACTCGGATGGGGCGACGACAAGGTCGCCCTCGCCCTCACCATCGCGATCGTCGCCTTCGTCGCCTACCTGAGCGTCTCGCGCGTGGACGTGGGCGAGCGGCAGGCGTTCCCGGCCGCCGAGGAGGCCGGCTGAGCCGCACTCGCGGTCCAGAGCTCAGCCGCGCCGGGCTGTGTCGTCGCGGACGCACCCGATACGGACGCGCGGCCGACGCGTTCCCGGATGCATCCGTGCGACGCTTTGCGCGAACTATTTGCGCGTCATGGATCGAAAGGGGAGGGGATCGGATATGGCCGAAGTAGTTCTGTACCACCACGTGCAGGGGTTGACCGAAGGCGTGAGGTCGTTCGCCGAGGATCTGCGCGGCGCGGGCCACACCGTGCACACCCCCGACCTGTTCGGGGGCCGCACGTTCGGCACCCTGGCGGAGGGCATGGCCTTCGCGCGCGAGACCGGCTTCGGCGTGCTCGCCGAGCGCGGGGTGGCCGCGGCGGCGCAGATCGACCGCTCGGCGGTCTACGCCGGGTTCTCGCTCGGCGTCATGATCGCTCAGCAGCTCGCCCAGACGCGACCGGATGCGAAGGGCGCACTGCTCTTCAGCGCGGCCCTGCCGGCCTCGGAGTTCGGCGGTGCCTGGCCGCCGGGGGTACCTCTCCAGATCCACATGATGGAGGACGACGAGTTCGCGACGGAGGATCTCCCCGCCGCGCGCGAGCTCGTGGCGACGGCCGAGAGGGCCCAGCTGTTCTTGTATCCGGGCGACAAGCATCTGTTCGCGGACAGCAGCCTGCCGGACTACGACGAGGCCGCGGCGGGCCTGCTGAAAGAGCGGGTCCTCGCCTTCCTCGCCGGCGTCGACGAGCGGCCGCTACCGTGAACGGGGCAGGTGGACGCGCGCCGCTCGCGACGCGATCTGCGCCGCGGTCAACGCCCGCGAGTGGCGCGCATCAGCGACAGCCACAGAACGACCACCGCCGCCAGCGGCAGGATCAGCCAGGCCGCGCCGCCGACCGCGCTTCGAGTCAGCGCGCCGGCGAGGCCCAGGGCTACGAGCGCGCCGGCGGCGAGGATCCAGTCGTCGCCGACGATGAAGTCGTACCAGAAGGCGGCGAAGCGCCTCAGGCTGCCCACGTCAGTCCAGCGCGGGCCCGCCGGCCACGCGCACGGCCGCCGTGACCTCGGTCCGTGTCCGCCGCAGCGCGAACACGAACGCGGACGCGGTGACCAGCACGAACCCGAGCACCATCAGGATGGCCGCGTCGGCGCCCGGCCACGCCACGCCGAGTCCCTCGCCGCCCCAGAAGAGCCCGAAGGTGGTCAGCAGCGCGCCGACGACGAACTTCATCCCGTTCTCCGGCACGCGGCTCAGAGGCTGGTGGACCAGCACCGCGACGGTCCCCACGAGCAGCACCGCGGTCGCGGCGCCGAGCGCGGCCAACGGGATGCTGCCCTGCGTCGTGCCGAACGTGAGCACGATGAAGATGACCTCCATGCCTTCGAGGAACACACCCTTGAACGACAGCGTGAACGCGTACCAGTCCATACCCGCGCGCAGCTCGCTCCGCGCCGCCCGCGCCTCAGCCAGCTCCCGCTTGTAGATGGCGTCTTCGTCATGGAGCGCCTTGTAGCCGCTCGCCCTCAGGATCGCCTTGCGCAGCCACTGCAGCCCGAAGATCAGCAGCAGGGTCCCGATGAACAGGCGCAGGGCGTCGATGGGGATGAGCGCCAGGGCCGGCCCGAGCGCGGCGACGATCGCGGCGAGCGCGACGAGCGCCGAGCCGACGCCGATGAGCGTCGAGCGCCACTCGCGGCTGACGCCGACGGCCAGCACGATCGTCGAGGCCTCCACCATCTCCACCGAAGAGGCCAGGAAGGAGGCCGCCACGAGAAAGAGAGCGCCCATCGAGCTGCTGATACAGGTGATTCTCTGCTACACGTGTACAACCGGCAAGTCCGGTCCAGCGGTCGTGCGGGCACGCGCTCGATGCCTCAGCCGCGCCCCCTAGACTCGCGACCGTGCCGGCCGCATCTTCGGGACGCGGGCGTCCGACGCGCTTCCGCTACCTCGTGCTCGTCTACCGCATCCCACCCACGCCGGCGGCGGCACGGGTCGCGGTGTGGCGCCAGCTCAAGAAGGTCGGCGCCATCTATCTCCAGCAGTCGGTTTGCGTCTTCCCCGACATCCCGGAGGTCCGCACGGAGCTCGAGACGGTCCTGACGCGGATCGCGCAGTCGCAGGGCGAGTATCACCTGCTGCCCGTGCCGCGGCTCGACCCGGAGGAGGAGCGGAAGCTCGTCGCCCAGTTCGTCGACCAGACCGCGCGCCACTACCAGGAGATCGTCGAGAACTGCGAGGTCAACTTCCAGAAAGAGATCGAGTTCGAGACATTCCGTAAGAACTTCACGTACGAAGAGGCGGAGGAGATCCGCGCGGAGTACGACAAGGTGGTCGAGTGGTTCGAGCGCGTCCGCCGCCGGGACTGGTTCTCGGTCCCCCAGCGCCGCGAGGCGGAGCGATGGCTGCACCGCTGCCGGCAGATGCTCGAGGGCTTCGAGGCCCGCGTCTACGCGGAGCAGGCACGGGGGAACGGGGGGACCGCGGCGCGGCCGCCGACCATCGCGGCGACGATCCGGGCAGCCAGGGCGCACGGCCGGCGAGCCGGAAGCCGAAAAAAGGTCGCCGCGCGCTCGTAACAGGCGTACTCTGCAACGGACGTACGACAGTACGTTCGGGTGCCCCTCCCGCCGAATATCGGGCATCCGGAGGAGATGGGGACCATGCGGTCACTATTCGCATCCGTCCTCGCGGGGGGTCTGATCGTCGCGAGCGCCTGCGGGGGTGCGACACCCGCGGCAGGACCGTCGCCGACCGTGGCGCCGAGCGCGGCGGCGAGCCCGAGCGCCAGCGCGCAGCCACAGAGCGCGGATCAGGTGATGGCGACGCTCTACGCCGCGGCGAAGGCCGCCGGAGAGAA
>JAGWSB010000016.1 GCA_028876375.1 Chloroflexota bacterium
GGCACGGCCTTCGGCGCCGCCGCGCCGCGCGCCGCCGCGTGGATCCTGCGTCAGCTGCCGTGGACGATCTACGTCGTCCCGCACACGCACTGGGACCGCGAGTGGTACGAGCGCTTCGAGGTCTACCGCGCGCGCCTCGTCCGGATGGTCGGGAAGCTCCTCGACCTCCTCGAGCGCGACGACGCCTTCACCGCGTTCACGTTCGACGGGCACGCGATCTGGGCCGAGGACCACCTCGCCGTCCGGCCGGAAGACCGGCCGCGCATCGAGCGGCTGGTGCGCTCCGGGCGGCTGCTCATCGGCCCCTGGTACGTGCTCGCCGACTACCTCCTCGTATCCGGCGAGTCGATCGTGCGGAACTTCCAGGAAGGGCTGCGGGTGTCGGCGGCCTTCGGACGCGCGATGCGCGTCTGCTACGTCGCGGACCCCTTCGGCCATCCCGCGCAGATGCCGCAGATCGCGCGCGGGTTCGGCTACACGACGTACGTGTTCGCGCGCGGCGTCGGCGAGGAGGGCGAGGAGCTGGGCAGCGAATTCCGCTGGGAAGCGCCCTCCGGCGACCGCGTCATCGCCTCGCACCAGGTCGCGCACTACGACAACGCGCTCGAGCTCGTGGGCGCGGGCGACGAGTCCCCCGACGCGCTGCGGCGCCGCGTGCGGCGGGTCCTGCCGCGGCTCATGTCCGCGACGGTGCCGTACGCGCAGACGTCGTCGCTCCTCTTCATGGTCGGGACGGACCACCTCGAGCCCTACGAGCGCCTGCCCGAGGCCGCCGCCGCGATCCGCGCGGCGCAGCCGCGCTCGCGCGCGCGCATCGCCGGGCTGGAGGAGTTCGGGGCCGCGCTGCGCACGCCGCCGGGGATCCTCAGCGGAGAGATGATCGCCGGGAGGTACCGGCCCATCCTCCGCGGCGTGAACTCGACGCGCGTCTGGATCAAGCAGGCGAACGCGCAGTGCGAGCGCCTCCTCCTGGAGCGCTGCGAGCCGCTCGACGCGATCGCCGGCGGGACGGCGCGCGAGCGCATCCGCGAGCTGTGGCGCGTCCTCCTGCAGAACCATCCCCACGACTCGATCTGCGGCTGCGGTATCGACGACGTGCACGACCTCGACATGCCGCCGCGCTTCGATCGCGTTCTCCGCGAGGGCGGCGAGATCGCGCGCGAGCTGGAGGCGCGCCTGGCGGGCGCGGGCGAGCGCGCCGTCGTCTGGAGCGACCTGCCGCACGAGCGCCTCGCGGTCGCCGACGTCGACGGCGCGCCCACCCTCGTGCGCTGCGACGGCCTCGGCGTCGCGCCCGCGGTCCGCGCGGCGGGGCGGCCGGTGACCTCGCCCGAGGACGGCGTCCTCGAGAACGGCCGCCTGCGCGTCGAGGTGGCGGCCGACGGCACCTTCGCGCTCGTCGACCTCGCGAGCGGCGCGCGCTGGGAGCGGCAGAACGTGCTCGTCGACGAGGGCGACCGGGGCGACGAATACACCTATTCATACGCGGGCCCCACGCTGGTGGGTGCCGCGCTCGCGGGGCGCCGCGCGACGAGCGTCTCCGGCGACCGCGGGACCGTCATCGTCGAGACCGCCCTGCGCATTCCCGTCGGCCTGCGCGACGACCGCTTCGCCCGCGACCATGAGACGGTCGACTGTCCGCTCCGCGTCGCGGTGTCGCTCGACGCCGAGGCCGACCGCGTCGACGTCGCGGTCGAGATCGACAATCGCGCGCGAGACCACCGGCTGCGCGCCGAGTTCGAGACCCGCACGCGCACGCTCACGCACCACGCCGGTGCCGCGTTCGCGATCCTCGAGCGCGCGGATCGCGTGCCTCCGCGTCCGGGCTGGATCGAGCCGCCCACCCCCGAGCGCTGCGTGCACGACGTCGTCGCCGTCCGCGGCGCGACGGTGGGCCTCGCGCTCGGCGTCGACGGCATCCGCGACTACGCCGTCCTGCGCGACGGCGCGGCGATCTCGATCACGCTGCTGCGCTGCGTGGGGTGGCTCTCGCGCGGCGACCTTCCCGAGCGCGCCATCCACGCCGGTCCGGCGCTCGAGACGCCGACGGCGCAGTGCCCCGGGCCGCAGCGCTTCCGCTACTGCGTCGTGCCGCTCGAGGGCGAGCGCTCTCTCGCCGCCGCGGTGCGCGAGGTCCGCACGTTCCTCTCACCGCCGCGCGCCGCGCGCGGGGATGGCGAGGAGCGCACTTTCCTGCGCGTCGAGACGGAGCCGAGCGACGCGCTGGCGCAGGTCACGGCGCTGCGCTCGGCGCCCGACGGCCGCGTCGTCCTGCGCATCGCGTCGCTCGCGAACGGGCGCGTCGGCGTGTCCGTCCGCGCGCACCGTCCCGTGCGCTCCGCGCGCGCGACCGACCTGCGCGAGGGCGACCTCGCGCTCGGCAACACCGGCCTCGACGTCCTCCGCACGGCCGCGCCGCTCGAGATCCTCCCGGACGGATCCGCCGTCGCTCGACTGGAGCCCTACGAGATCGGCACCTGGCTGGTCGAGCTAGCGCCGTAGCTCCTCGCACGCGACGCCGTCGCGGTCGTGGTCGAGCCCGTGAGGGTCGAGCGGGTCCCGCCGCAGCGCCTCCTGCGCGGCCCCCTGGTCGGCGAAGTCGGCGCAGTCGAGATCGTGGAAGGGGGTCGGCGCCTCGACCACCAGGCGCGTCGTGGGGACGTCGCCGCTCGCCCGTCCCGCGGGCGCCGAGCCCGGCCCGGAGGCGGCGACGGGCACGCCGCACGAGGCGAGCAGCGCCGCCGACGCCATGAGGAGCGCGCGTCGCACGACTTCCATACGGCCGGCGCTTTCCGGGCGCCGCCCCTGACATACTTCCGCGAAATGGCGACGGTCACCTTCGACCACGTCACGAAGCGCTTCGGCGACGTCGTGGCGGTCAACGACCTCTCGCTGCAGGTGCGCGACGGCGAGTTCCTCGTGCTCGTCGGGCCCTCCGGCTGCGGCAAGACGACCGCGCTGCGGATGCTCGCCGGACTCGAGGAGGAGACGAGCGGCTCGATCTACATCGGCGACCGCCTCGTCAACGAGGTCGCGCCGAAGGACCGCGACATCGCGATGGTCTTCCAGAACTACGCGCTCTACCCGCACATGAGCGTGTACGACAACATCGCGTTCGGCCTGAAGCTGCGCGGGATGCCCAAGGCCGAGATCGAGCGGCGCGTCAAAGAGGTCGCCGAGGTGCTCGGACTCGGCGAGCTCCTCAAGCGGAAGCCCAAGGAGCTCTCCGGCGGCCAGCGGCAGCGCGTGGCCGTCGGCCGCGCCATCGCGCGCGAGCCCGCGGTGTTCCTCATGGACGAGCCGCTCTCGAACCTCGACGCGAAGCTGCGCATCCAGACGCGCGCGGAGCTCGAGAAGATCCACCAGCGCGTCGGCAAGACGACGATCTACGTCACGCACGATCAGGTCGAGGCCATGACGATGGGCGACCGCATCGTCGTCATGAAGGACGGACTGCTCCAGCAGATCGGATCGCCTCAGGAGCTGCACGACCATCCGGTCAATCTCTTCGTCGCGGGCTTCATCGGATCGCCCGCGATGAACTTCTTCTCCGCGGTCGCGACAGCGGATGGGCAGGCCGACACGGGCTTCGCGAAGGTGCCCATCGGCGCGCGCGCCGCGGCCGGGAAAGAGGTCATCGTCGGCATCCGTCCGGAGGACATCCACGACCTGTCGCGCCAGCCGCAGAACGGGAAGCTGCCCGTCGACGCGAAGGTCGAGGTCGTCGAGTACCTCGGCAACGAGCTCCAGCTCCACCTCGCCGCGGACGGGACGACGTTCGTCGCGCGCGTTCCCACCGACACGCAGACGCAGCCCGGGGCGGCCATCCGCATCGGCTTCGACCTGCGCAAGACGCACCTCTTCGACAAGGCGACGGAACAGGCGATCGCCTCATGACCCTCCGCGCGCAGCTGCAAGCCTTCCCGCTCGAGACGATCCTGCAGATCCTGGCCGCGACGGAGAAGACGGGGCGCCTCGAGGTGCGCGGCGACGAGGGGCGCGGCTTCCTCGGCGTGTCGTCCGGCCGGCTGGTGTCGGCCGAGTACGAGGACGAGCAGGGCCGCCGCGCGCTCGGCGCCATCTTCACCATCCTGCGCGGCGACCTCGAGTTCGTCCCCGGCGAGGGCGGGCTGCGCGAGGACCTGAGCGGCGACCTCGACGGACTGCTCGACCAGGCGGTCGAGGAGCGCGACCGCATCGTGCGCATCCGCGACGTCATCCCGAGCGACCGCACGCGCTTCGCCCTGTCGGCGCGCGCCGCCGATCAGGGGCAGATCACGCTCGCTCCCGAGCAGTGGCGCGCGCTGCTCGCCGTCGACGGCGAGCGCGACGTCGCCGCCATCGCCGAGAAGGTCGGCCTCACGCGCCTCGCGGCGCAAGACCTCCTCGCGACGCTCGTCCGCTCGGGCATGGTCGACGCGCTCGAGCCGGCGGCCGGCGCGGCCGAGCAGGGCGCGTATCGGCGGCTTCCGCCGATGCGTCCGATCCCGCCGACGGGAGCGGGGGAGGCCGTCGTCCTCAGCGGAGATCTTCCCGACCTCCCGCTCGAGACGATCGTCCAGCTCCTCGCGGCGACGAAGAAGACGGGTCGCCTCGAGATCGCGGCGGGGCCCGAGAGCGCCACGCTCGGGATGTCCGACGGACGCCTCGTCTCCGCCGCCGCCGGCGAGGAGGACGGCGAGCTCGCGCTCGGCGCCGCGTTCGCCGTGGGCGCCGGCGAGTTCGACTTCGTCCCGATGCCCGAAGCGCCCGCGGCGGACCTGTCCGGCGAGGTCGACGAGCTCCTCGACCGCGCCGCCGGCCTGCGCGACCGCATCGCCGCGGTCCGCGCGCTCATCCCCAGCGACCGCTCGCGCTTCGCGCTCTCCGAGCGCGCGACGCGGAACGTGGAGATCACCCTCACGCCGGAGCAGTGGCGCGTGCTCCTGGCCGTGCATCCGCAGCGCGACGTGGGCATGGTCGCGGAGCAGCTGCGCATGCGGCGGCTCCCGACGCTGATGATCCTCTCCGACCTCATCCGCGGCGGGTTCGTCGACGTCGTCGCGCCCGAGGCCGAGCTCTCGTGGCCGTACGTCGAGCGCCGCCGCACGCCGTGGGCGACGCCCGCGCCGGAGGTCGAGGAGCGCGGCCCGTTGGCCGAGGAGCAGGCCACCGAGGAGGCGCGCGCGGTCGAAGAGCCGCCCGCGACGGGAGAGGCGCCGCCCGCCGAAGAGCCGCCCGCGGCTCCCGCCGCGGAAGAGGTCGAGGCGCCGCTCGAGGAGACGCCCATCGACCGCGAGGTCGAGGCGGCCGCGGAGGACGACCGCCTGAGCGCCCTCTCCGGCCTGTTCGGTCCCGCCGAGCCCGCGCCGCCGCCGACGGCATGGGAGCCGCCCGCGGGGGAGGCCGAGGCCGCCGCGGCCGAGGCGACCGCCGCCGCGTTCGAGCACGCGCCGCCCGCCGAGGAGCGCGAGGAGCCCGCCGAGGTCGACCCGCGTCTCGCCGCCTTCGGCGCGCCGCCGGCCGAGCCCGAAGCGCTGGCCGAGCAGGAGGCGCCGCCGCAGTGGCAGACCTGGGAGACGCCCGCGGAGGCGGCGCCGATGGAAGCGCCGCCCGAGGAGCCGGCCGAGGTCGATCCACGCTTCGCCGCGCTCGCGCTGCCGCCTCTCGAGGAAGCAGCCGCCGCCGAGCCCGAGGCGCCGGCGGCCGAGGCGGAGACGTCGCTCGCCGACGCGGCCGCATGGCCGGAGGCCACGCACGTGCGTCCCGAGCCGGTCGCGGGCCGGCCGCTGCCCGAGATGCCGCCGCTCGAGGCCGCGACCCCGGCCGCCGCGCCGCCCGAGAAGAAGAAGGGTGGGCTCTTCGGAGGTCTCTTCGGCGGGAAGGCCGCGCCCGTCGCGTCCAGCGCGTCCCTCGCGCGCACCGACGCCGGGCGGCTCGCGCTCTTCGCCAACGAGCTCATCGCCGCGTACAACAGTGGGCGCTACGGCAAGGGCCGCGTCGAGGACCGCATGATCGGGCTGCTCATGCGCGTCGACGAGCAGGCCGATCCCATCGATCGGCCGATCCCGCTCGCGAACGACCGCATCGACGTCGCCTCGATCGACGACGGCCTCGTGCCGGAGGCACAGGCCGTGCCGTACCTCGCGTTGCTCGTGAGACAGGTGTACGACGACGCCGAGCGCGTGCTCGGGAAGGACAAGGCGCGCCGCGGCTTCCGCGACGCGCGCGACCGCGTGCTCGGGAAGGAGCCCGCTGTGCTGCGCGCGCCCGCGGTGGCCGGGCGCCTGCCGAAGGTCTGAGCCTCTACGTCGGGCTCGACCTCGGCGGGACGCAGGTCCGCGCCGTGGTCGGCTCGCAGGACGAGAGACCCCGCATCGTCGCGGACTCGACGCGACCCACGCCGACCACCGGAGCGGACGACGTCATCGCCGCGCTCGTCGCCTCCACCCGCGCCGCTCTCGATCAAGCGCGCCGCCCGCTGCGCGACGTCGTCGCCGTGGGCTGCTCCGCTCCGGGGCCGCTCGACCACGAGCGCGGGATCGTGCACGTCGCGCCGAACATCCACGGATTCGAGAACGTCCCGCTGGCCGCTCGCCTCTCGTCGGGCCTCGACGGCGTGCCCGTCTTCGTCGATCGCGACACCGTCATCGCCGCTATCGGGGAGGGCACGGTCGGCGCGGCGCGGGGGGTGCGCGACTTCGTGTACGTCACCGTCTCGACCGGCGTCGGCGGGGCGATCGTCGCGGACGGCCGCATCGTCCGCGGCGCGACGAACACCGCGGGCGAGATCGGACACTGGCCGGTCGCGCTCGACGGCCCGCGCTGCGGATGCGGGTCGTTCGGCTGCGTCGAGGCCTTCGCCGGGGGGCGCAACCTCGCCGAGCGCTACGGCTCCCGCGATGCGGGAGACGTCTTCCGCGCGGCGGACGCGAACGACGCTCGGGCGCGCGCGCTCGTCGGCGAGCTGGAGTCGGCGATGGAGGCGCTCGGCGTCGGCCTCGTCAACGTCCTGAATCCGAGCCTCATCGTCGTCGGCGGCGGGATCGCCGAGCACGAGCCGACGCACGTCCTCGAGCCGATGCGCCGCGGAGCGCGCGAGCGCGCGTTCGCCGTCGCATCCAAAGCGGTGCGGATCGTCCCCGCCGCGCTCGGCGCGGACGTCGGCATGATCGGTGCGGTGGTGGCCGCCCGACAACGCGTGGCCGGTCGGGACCCTCTCGCGGTCTGAAGGTCCCGGGCCCGCGCCACGAGGAGGCGGTAGGCTCCCGCGGGACCACGGAAGGAGGCCATGACGATGGCGGTGCGTGTCGGTATCAACGGGTTCGGCCGGATAGGCCGGCAGTTCCTCAAGGCGGCGCTGGAGAGGCAGCCGAACGCGTTCGACGTCGTCGCCGTCAACGACCTCGTCGACCCGCAGATGAACGCCTTCCTCTTCAAGCACGACACCAACTACGGCACGTTCCAGGGCGACGTTTCCGCCACGGCCGACGAGCTCGTCATCGACGGCCACCACATCAAGGTCCTCGCCGAGACCGATCCGGCGAAGCTGCCGTGGCGCGAGCTCGAGGTCGACCTCGTCGTCGAGTCCACCGGACGCTTCACCGACGCGAACAAGGCGCGCGCCCACATCGACGCCGGCGCGCGCTACGTGATCATCTCAGCGCCCGCGAAGAACGAGGACAAGACCATCGTCCTCGGCGTCAACGAGGGCGAGTTCGATCCCGAGAAGCACCACATCGTGTCGAACGCGTCGTGCACCACCAACGGGCTCGCTCCGGTCGCGAAGATCCTCAACGACGAGTTCGGGATCGAGAAGGGCTTCCTCACGACCGTGCACTCGTACACGAACTCGCAGCGCGTCCTCGACACCGCGGCGAAGGACCCGCGGGACGCGCGCGCCGCCGCCGAGAACATCATCCCCAGCGAGACGGGCGCCGCGAAAGCGGTCGCGCTCGTCATCCCCGAGCTCAAGGGCAGGTTCACCGGCATGGCGTTCCGCGTTCCGACGCCGACGGTGTCCGTCGTCGACTTCACCGCCACGCTGAAGCGTTCCGTGACCAAGGACGAGGTGAACGCGGTCTTCGAGCGCGCCGCGAAGGGCCCGCTCAAGGGGATCATGGGCTACACGACGGAGCCTCTGGTCTCCAGCGACCTCAAGGGCGACGAGCGCTCGACCATCGTGAGCGGGCTGGACACCATCGTCCTCGACAACATGGTCAAGATCATCGCCTGGTACGACAACGAGTGGGGCTACGCGTGCCGTCTGGCCGACATCACCGCCCTCGTCGCGTCGAAGGTCCCGGCGCCGAAGCGCGAGGCGGTCGGGGCGCGCGCATAGCCGGCGCCTTCACCAAGCGCACCATCCGCGACGTGGACCCGCGCGGGAAGCGCGTCCTCGTGCGCGTCGACCTCAACGTACCCCTCGCCGACGGCAAGGTCGCGGACGACACGCGCATCCGCGCCGTCGTCCCGACCATCGCGTACCTGCGCGACCGCGGCGCGATGCTCGGGCTGTGCTCGCACCTCGGGCGGCCGAAGGGCCCCGAGCCGAAGTACAGCCTCACGCCGGTCGCGCAGCGTCTCGCCGAGCTGCTCGAATGCACCGTCCCGCTCCTGCCCGAGTGCGTCGGCCCGGCGGTGAAGAGCGCCGTCGTCGCGATGAACGAGGCCGACGTCGTCCTCCTCGAGAACACCCGCTTCCACCCCGAGGAGGAGAAGAACGATCCAGCGTTCGCGAAGCAGCTCGCCGACGGCTTCGACCTCTACGTCAACGACGCCTTCGCCGCGGCGCACCGCGCCCACGCCTCGACCGAGGGCGTCGCGCACGTGCTGCCGGCCTACGCCGGCTTCCTCCTCGAGCGCGAGCTCGAGATGCTCGGGAGCCTCCTCGCCGAGCCCGCGCGCCCCTTCCTCGCGATCGTCGGCGGCGCGAAGGTGAGCACGAAGATCGATGTCCTGCGCGCCCTCGCCTCCCGCGTCGACGGCCTCGCCGTCGGCGGCGGCATGGCGAACACGTTCCTCGCGGCCTCGGGCGTCGCGGTCGGGACCTCGCTCCGCGAAGCGGACAAGGAGGGCGAGGCCCGCGCCGTCGTGGACGCGCTGCGGAAGCGCGGCGCGGAGATCGTCCTGCCGACGGACGTGCTGTGCGCGCCGTCGGCCGACGACGCCGGCGCGGCGGTCGCGAGCGTCCACCCCGTCTCGGACGTCCCGGCCGACCAGATGATCGTGGACGTCGGGCCGAAGACCATCGAGCTCTACGAGAAGGCGATCGGGCGCGCGAAGACGATCTTCTGGAACGGGCCGGTCGGCGTGTTCGAGGTGCCGCGCTTCGCGAGCGGCACGCGGCACGTCGCGGAGCTGCTCGCGCGCTCCGGCGCGACGACGGTCGTCGGCGGCGGCGAGTCGGTCCAGGCCGTCGAGGAGCTGGGGCTCGCGTCGAAGCTGACGCACGTCTCGACGGGCGGCGGCGCCTCGCTCGAGCTCATCGAGGGCAAGACCCTCCCCGGGGTCGCCGCCATCCCCGACCGCTAGGCTTACGCGCCGTGGACACGACCATCGAGATGGTCCGGGCGCGCGAGATCCTCGATTCCCGCGGCGATCCCACCGTCGCCGTCGACGTCTTCCTCTCCGGCGGCGCGATCGGCACGGCCATGGTGCCGTCGGGCGCATCCACCGGGACGTACGAGGCGCTCGAGCTGCGCGACAAGGACCCCAAGCGATACGGGGGCAAGGGCGTCCACACCGCCGTCGGGAACGTCGACGACGTCATGGCGCCGGAGCTCATCGGCGAGGACGCCTCCGATCAGTCCGCGATCGACAGCCTGCTCCGTGAGCTCGACGGCACGGCGGACAAGTCGAAGCTCGGCGCCAACGCCATCCTCGGCGTATCGCTCGCGTGCGCTCGCGCGGCGGCGAACGCCGTCGGTCTTCCTCTCTATCGCTATCTGGGCGGACCGCTCGCGCGCACGCTGCCCGTGCCGCAGATGAACGTGCTCAACGGCGGGAAGCACGCGACGGACTCCGCCGACATGCAGGAGTTCATGATCGTCCCGCTCGGCCTCCCGACCTTCAGCGAGGCGGTGCGCGCCGGCTCCGAGGTGTTCCACGCGCTCAAGGCGGAGCTGCGCGACCGCGGGATGGGCACGGGCGTGGGGGACGAGGGCGGATTCGCGCCCGCGGGGCTCAAGAGCAACGCGCAGCCGATCGAGCTCATCGTCCGCGCCATCGAGCGCGCCGGATACCGTGCCGGCGAGGACGTGGCGATCGCGCTGGACCCGGCGTCGAGCGAGTTCTACAAGGACGGCGCGTACCACCTCGCGCGTGACGGGAAGGACCTCACCGCCGAGGAGCTGACCGGGCTCTACGCCGAATGGCACCTCAAGTTCCCGCTCGTCTCCGTCGAGGACGGCCTCGCCGAGGACGACTGGGCCGGCTGGAAGGTCCTGACGCAGCAGCTCGGCGACCGCTTGCAGCTCGTCGGCGACGACATCTTCGTCACCAACGTCGAGCGCATCCGCCGCGGCGTCGCGGAGGGGGTCGCGAACGCGGTGCTCATCAAGCTCAACCAGATCGGCACGCTGTCCGAGACCATCGAGGCCGTCGACCTCGCGCACCGCTCCGGCTACGCCGCGGTCATCTCGCACCGCTCGGGCGAGACGGAGGACACCACGATCGCGGACCTCTGCGTCGCGCTCAACACCGGCCAGATCAAGACCGGCTCGCTCTCACGGAGCGAGCGCGTCGCGAAGTACAACCGCCTGATGGAGATCGAGCTCGAGCTCGGCGACGCCGCCCGCTACCCGGGCCGCGACGCGTTCCCGCGCTCGCGCAGGGCCTAGCGCCTGTTCAGGCTCGCGGGCTTTCGCCGCGTGGATCGTCGGTACGCTCACTCGACCGGCAAAGCCGGATCTCGCTGGCGGCCTACGCCTTCGTCTTCGCGGCCTGGCGCGCGATGCGCGACTTGCGGCGGCGCGCGGCGTTCTTGTGCAGGCCGCCGCGCTTGACGGCCTTGTCGAGCGCGCTCGCGGCCTTGCGGACGAGGTCCTTGGTCTCGCCGGTGCCCGCGGAGATCGCGTCGCGCGCGGCCTTGGCGGCGGTGCGCGCCGACGACCGCGCGAGCGTCTTGATGGCGGTCCGGCGGCGGGTCTGACGGATGCGCTTGAGGGCCGATCTCTTCTTCTTTGGCATTCGTTGACTGTAGCCGGAGCGCTCGCCCCTCGCTCGCGGCCAAGCCGCTCGCTCGGCCCGGGCGCGACCCCGTCGCCGCGGCGCCTCGGTCTGCGCGCCCGGGGACGACATACTCTCGACGCGTGCAGCTGAGCATCGCGCAAGCGTCGGTCGTGATGATCGCGACGCTCATCGCGAGCCGGATCCTGGGGTGGCTACGCCTCTCCGTCATCGGCGCGCAGTTCGCGGGCGACCCGCGCGCGCTCGACGCGTTCTGGGCCGCCTTCCGCATCCCGGACACGATCTACAACCTGCTCGTCGCCGGCGCGCTCTCCAGCGCGTTCATCCCCGTGTTCTCGAGCTACCTCGCCAAGGAGCGCGAGGAGGAGGCCTGGCACGTCGCCTCGAGCGTCATGAACGCGATGCTGCTCTCGCTCGTCGCGCTCTCCGGCGTGATGTGGCTCCTCACGCCGTGGCTCGTCCCCTTGATGGCGCCCGACTACGACGCGCAGCAGCAGGCGCTCATGACCGAGCTCACACGGATCATGCTCCTCAGCCCCATCTTCATGGGCCTCTCGGCGCTCTTCACCGGGATGCTCAACTCGTACCGCCAGTTCCTCTCGGGGGCGACGGCGCCGCTCGTCTACAACGCCGTGATCATCCTCTTCGCGCTCTTCGCCTCGCCGTTCATCGGCATCCACGCGCTGGCCGTCGGCGTCGTCGTCGGCGCGGCGATGATGTGGCTCGTCCAGGTCCCCGAGCTCACGTTCCGGCGGACGCGCTACAAGGCCGTCCTCGACCTCGCGCACGCCGGCGTCCGGGAGATCGCGATCCTCGCCTGGCCGCGCACGCTCGCGCTCGCGTCGGTCCAGGTCGTCTTCTTCGTCGACGTGTACCTGTCGTCGTTCATGGCGCCGGGCTCGTACACGTCGCTCTACTACGCGTTCCAGCTGACGATGCTGCCGCTCGGCGTCTTCTCCATCGCCATCTCCGCCGCCGTCTTCCCCGCGCTCACACGCTACGCGTCGCTCGGGCAGCAGGGACGGATGCGCGACACCGTCGAGCAGGCGACGCGGTGGATCGTCTTCCTCACGCTGCCGACGATCATCGTCATGATCGTCCTGCGGCGCCCGATCGTGAACCTGCTCTTCCAGTACGGGGAGTTCGGCGACGCGGCGCGCGAGGCGACGGCGCTCGCGTTCCTCTTCTACGCCCTCGGCCTCATCGGCCATGCCCTGGTGCAGATCCTCGCGCGCGCGTATTACGCCATCAAGGACACGCGAACGCCCGTCGCCATGACCGTCGTCGCGATCGTCGTGAACGTCGTGCTGGCGCTCGTCCTCGCGCCGGGCCTCGGCATCAACGGCCTCGCGCTGGCCAACTCGATCGCGACCCTCGCCGAGGCGACGCTCCTGCTCTTCGTCCTCGCGCCGCGCGCGCGTCTGCGCGTCGGGACGCTCAGCGTCTCGACGCTGCGGCAGCTCGCCGCGAGCCTGACCATGGGGGTCGCGATGTTCCTCTTCATCCGGGTGACGAACATCCCGCTCGACCTCGCGACGGCGCCGTCGAAGCCGCTGCTGCTGCTCCAGACGCTCATCGCGTTCGCGTTCGGCGGCCTCGTCTACGTCGGCGCGTCGACGATCTTCCGCGTCGGGGAGCTGGAGGAGATCGTCACCGTGCTCCGGAGCCGCGGGCCGTTCGCGAAGAAGGCGGCCGCGTCCACCTGAAATGGTGGCTGGACTCGCACATGGTCGTGTGAACCTCATCGGAGAGCACACGGACCATTCGGATGGGTTCGTCCTACCCGTTCTCATCCCCCAAGAGACCCGCGTCGAGCTCGAGCCGCGGCGCGACCGTGTCGTGCGCGTGACGAGCGCGAACGTCGAGGCCGGAACGTGGCACGAGCACGAGCTCGGGAGCGAGGAGCCGACGGGGACGTGGACCGACCACGTCCGGGGCGTCACCCGCATCCTCGCGCGCGAGGGTCTCCTCGACCGCGGCTTCGTCGCGCGCGTCTCGTCCGACGTCCCCCTGGGCGCGGGGCTCGCGTCGAGCGCGGCGCTCGCCGTCGCGCTCCTGCGCGCGATCCGCCAGGCGTTCGCGCTCGACCTCGACGACGTCGCGCTCGCGCGCGTCGCGCAGCGCGCCGAGCGCGAGATGGCCGGCGCGAACGTCGGGATCATGGATCAGATGGCGGCGTCGGTGGGCGCGCTCGGCGAGGCGCTCTTCCTCGACTGCCGCTCGCTGGCATACCAGCGCGTGCCGCTGCCCGACGCGATGGAGCTCGTCGTCGTCGACTCCGGCGTCGTCCATCGGCACGGCTCGGGCGGATACAACGAGCGGCGCGCGCAGTGCGAGGAGGCGGCGCGCCTCCTCGGCGTCGCGGCGCTGCGCGACGTGACGGCGGCCGACCTCCCGCGCATAGGGTCGCTGCGCGAGCCGCTCGCGCGCCGCGCGCGGCACGTCGTCAGCGAGAACGAGCGCGTCCTCGAGGCGGTCCATGCGCTGCGCGCCGGCGACGTCCCCGGCCTCGGCGAGCTGCTCGACGCGTCGCACCGCTCGCTGCGCGACGACTTCGAGGTGTCGACGGAGGAGGTCGACCTGCTCGTGGGGCTCGTGCGCGAGCAGGAGGCCGTGCACGGCGCGCGCATCACCGGCGGCGGCTTCGGCGGATCGATCGTCGCGGTCGCCGACGCGGGCGAAGGGCATCACGCCGCGGCGCTCGCGGTCGCCGAGTACGAGCAGCGCACGGGCCTCGACGCAAAGGTCCTGCTTCCCCCGCACGTTCTGGAAGCGCTCGCCGGGAACGATCCTCTCTGAGCCGGGAATAGATCCGCTGTAGCGTGAGGTCGCGATGACCGTTCAGCCCGTTCGCGTCGCCGTCATCCCCGCCGCGGGCCTCGGGACGCGCTTCCTGCCGGTGACGAAGAGCGTCCCCAAAGAGCTCCTCCCGCTCGTCGACGTGCCGATCATCGACGTCGTCGTGAGCGAGGCGGTCGCCGCGGGCTGCGACGAGATCGTCGTCGTGACCGCGCCGGGTAAGGAGCCGCTCGACGCGTACTTCCGCCCGAACGCGCGCCTCGAGGAGAGGCTCGCCGCCGAGAAGCGCGACGGCGACCTCGCGCTGGCGCGCCGCGGCGAGACGGTCCGGGTGACGTGCGTCCCGCAGGACCGCCCGCGCGGCAACGGCCACGCCGTGCTCTGCGCGCGGGAGGTCGTCGGCCGGCGCCCGTTCGTGATGATCTGGGGCGACGACGTCGTCTTCGCCCAGGAGCCCGTCGCGGCGCAGCTCATCCGCGCGCGCGAGCGACAGGGCGGGGGCAGCGTCGCCGGCGTCGTCCGCGTCCCGCCGGACGAGGTGCGCAAGTACGGCGTCGTCGAGGGCGAGCCGGTCGCGGAGCGCACCTGGCGGCTGCGACGCATCGTCGAGAAGCCGGAGCGCCCGACGAGCGACCTCGGCGCGGTCCACGCGTACGTGCTCGAGCCCGAGATCTTCGACGTGCTGGCGTCGCATCCCGCGGGGCGCGGCGGCGAGATCTGGCTGAGCGAGGCCGTGAGCGTGCTCGCCCAGCGCGCGCCGGTGTACGCGTACGAGTTCGAGGGCGAGCGCTACGACGCCGGAGACCGCGCGGGCTACGTGAAGGCCTTCATCCGCGCCGCGCTGGAGCGGCCGGAGATCGCCGCCGACGTCCGCGCGTGGCTGCGCCAGCGCCTTTAGCGTCTGTGTGGTGAGCGACGCCCAGCAGCGCATCCGCAACTTCTGCGTCATCGCGCACGTCGACCACGGCAAGACGACCCTCTCCGACCGGCTCCTCGAGCTGACGGGAACGGTCGCCGCGCGGCAGATGCGCGACCAGATGCTCGATTCGATGGACCTCGAGCGCGAGAAGGGCATCACCATCAAGGCGCGCGCCGTCCGGATGGAGTGGACCCACGACGGCTCGAGCTACGAGCTGAACCTCATCGACACCCCCGGCCACGTCGACTTCAACTACGAGGTGAGCCGCTCGCTCGCGGCGTGCGAGGGCGCCGTCCTGCTGGTGGACGTGTCGCAGGGCATCGAGGCCCAGACGCTGGCGAACGCGTATCTCGCCGTCGAGCAGGGCCTGGAGATCATCCCGGTCATCAACAAGGTCGACCTGCCGAACGTCGACCTCGATCTCGTGCGCGAGGACCTCCGCTCGACGCTCGGATTCAAGGACGAGGAGATCCTCCTCTCCTCGGGCAAGACCGGGCTCGGCGTGCGCGAGATCCTCGACGCCGTCGTGACGCGCGTCCCCCCGCCGAAGGGCGATCCCGCCGCGCCGCTGCGCGCGCTCATCTTCGACTCGCACTACGACCCCTACCGGGGCGTCGTCGCGCACGTCCGCGTGGTCGACGGCGCCGTGGCGGTCGGCGACCAGATGCTGCTCATGGCGACCGACAAGCAGGGCGAGCTCCTCGAGCTCGGCACCTTCGCGCCGGAGGCGCGCCCGTGCGAGCGTCTCGCGACGGGCGAGGTCGGCTACCTCGCGACGGGCCTCAAGACCGTGCAGGACTGCCACGTCGGCGACACGGTGACGCTCGCGGACCGCCCCGCGCGCGAGCCGCTCCACGGCTATCGCCCGGCGAAGCCGATGGTCTTCGCCGGCATCTACCCGACCCGCTCCGACGACCACCCCGCGCTCCGCGACGCGCTGGAGAAGCTGAAGCTCAACGACGCGTCGCTGGTGTACGAGCCCGAGACCTCGCAGGCGCTCGGGTTCGGCTTCCGCTGCGGGTTCCTCGGCCTCCTCCACATGGAGATCATCCAGGAGCGCCTCGAGCGCGAGTACGACCTCGACATCATCGCGACCGCGCCCTCCGTCGAGTACCAGGTGCTCACCACGCGCGGAGCCGAGGTGCCCATCGACAACCCGGCGATGCTCCCCGATCCGACGACGATCGCCGAGACGAGGGAGCCGTGGATGAAGGTGACGATCATCGCGCCCACGCAGCACGTCGGCCCGGTCATGGAGCTGGCGCAGGGGAAGCGCGCGACGCTCGTCGAGATGACCTACGTCGACCCGACGCGGGCGATGCTGCGCTACGACATGCCGCTCAGCGAGGTCATCGTCGACTTCTACGACCAGCTCAAGAGCCGCTCGCAGGGCTACGCCTCGCTCGACTACGAGCTCGCGGGATACCGCGCCGCCGACGTCGTCCTGCTCGAGGTCCTCGTCGCCGGCGTGCCCGTCGACGCGCTGTCGACGATCGTCCACCGCGAGCGCGCGCCGTACGTCGGGCGGACGCTCGTCTCCAAGCTCCGCGGCCTCATCCCGCGGCAGCAGTTCGACGTGCCCATCCAGGCCGCCATCGGGGGCAAGATCGTCTCGCGCGAGACGGTGAAGGCGCTGCGCAAGAACGTTCTCGCGAAGTGCTACGGCGGCGACATCACCCGCAAGCGCAAGCTCCTCGAGAAGCAGAAGGCCGGCAAGAAGCGGATGAAGATGGTGGGCCAGGTCGAGATCCCGCAGGAGGCCTTCCTCGCCGTGCTCCGGGCGGGGGAGGAGACGGCGTGAAGATCGAGCCCGAGCTCGAGCATCCCGCTCAGGGCATCGCCTCGGCGTTCCTGCGCGCCATCGTCGACGACGACGCCGCGGCGGTCTTCGAGCGCCTCTCGCAGCGCACGCGCGGGCTCCTCGAAGGCCTGCACGCGGCGCGCAGCGGCGGCGCGCTCGTCGCCGAGCGCGACGTCGCGGCCGTCGTCGCGCCGCTCCGCACGTCGGTCGTCGCGGCGCTCGGCGGGGTCGAGCGGATCGGCCGCTTCGGCGTCTCCGGCGCGCGCGTCGTCGACCGGCACACCGCGTACGTCCTGCTCCTGGCCGACGTCGAGAAGGAAGGCCTCCTCACGGAGGACGACTGGCGGCCGGCCCACCTCCTCGCCTTCGTCCACGAAGCGCGCGACTGGGTGGTCGACCTCGAGCGCACCGCGGCGCTCTCCGCCGACGCGGAGCTCCCGGACCCGCTGGGGAGCGTGCGGTGAGGGGCGTCTCGCTCTACGTGCACGTGCCCTTCTGCGCGTCGCGCTGCCCCTACTGCGACTTCGCGACGGCGCCCGCGACGTCGCCCATGCGCGCGCGGTACCTCGAGGCGCTGGCGCGCGAGATCGAGCGCGAGGGGACGGCCCTCGGGCGCCCGCGCCTGCGCAGCGTGTTCTTCGGCGGCGGCACGCCGAGCCTGCTCGACCCGCCGGAGGTCGCGCGCCTCGGCGACGCGATCCGCCGCGGCTTCGCCGCCCGGCCGCGCCCGCGCGAGGTCACCGTCGAGGCGAACCCCGCCACGCTCGACCGCGCGCGCCTCGACGCCTGGCGCGGTCTCGGGCTCACGCGGCTCTCTCTCGGCGCGCAGTCGCTGTCGCCGCGCGGGCTGCGCGCCCTCGGGCGCACGCACCAGCCGGAGGACGTGCCCGCGGCGGTCGAGGCCGCGCGGTCGCTCGGGCTCCGCGTCGGGATCGACCTCATCTTCGGCTGGCCGGGGCAGTCGATCGACGAGTGGCGCGACGACGTCGACGCCGCCGTCGCGCTCGGGCCGGACCACCTCTCGTGCTATCCGCTGGAGCTCGAGCTGGAGCCCGAAGCGAGCGTCGTCAACTGGCCGGGCGGAGGCTGGACGGCCGTCGAGCGGTGGCGGGAGGCGGCCGCGGCGCGGCAGCCCGACGACCGCGGCCTCGCCGTGCGGTACGCGGTCGCGGAGCGGCGCCTCGCGCGCGCCGGCTACCGCCACTACGAGATCTCGAATTGGGCGAAAGAGGGCGCGGTCTGCCTGCACAACGCGACGTACTGGCGCAACGGCGCGTGGCTCGGCGTCGGCGCCGGCGCGCACTCGCACCTCGAGCGCGTGCGCTCCCACCGCCCGGTCGCGCTCGCGCGCTACCTCGCGGACGTCGAGCGCGGCGCGGCGCGGATCGTCGACGACCGTAGCGACGAGGCCGTCGACGGCGCGATGCTCGCGCTGCGGCGCGACACCGGCATCGACCTCGCCCGCTTCGCCGTTCGCTGCGGCTCCGACGCGCGGGAGCGCGTCGCGCGGGCGCTGCGCGGCGTCGACGGCCGCGGGCTGGTGCGCTGGACGGGCGATCGCGTGACGCTCACGCCGCGCGGACGGATCCTCGCGAGCGAGGTCTTCGTTCGACTGTTGCCGTGATCGATCACGAGGCGTCTGAGGGGCCGAGCCCCCTCATCGTCTCTTGCGTGCGTCGCGTGGACGCGCTATGCCTTGCGCGCGTTGGAACGACACCGATGAGCGCTGTGGGAGGCGACATGCAGGACGAGACCACCGGGACGAACTGGGGTCAGGGTGAGCAGGAGCCGGGATCGATCTGGCCCGCGCCGCAGCCCCCGATGCCGACCCCGCCGATGCCGGCGACCCCCGCACCGAAGCCGAGCGGCCGCAAGTCCACCGCGCGCAAGAAGACGACGGCGCGCAAGAAGACCACCGCACGCAAGGCGACCGCGCGCAAGAAGACGACCGCACGGAAGAGCACGGGGCGCCGCAAGAGCACCGCGCGCAAGAGCACCGGGCGCAAGACGACACGGAAGACGACGCGTCGGTCGACGGCGCGCAAGGGCACGCGGAAGTCGACGCGCAAGAGCACGCGCCGCCGGCGCAAGTAACGATCGGGCAGCGACGACGAAAGAGCCGCCGAGAGGCGGCTCTTTCCTTTAGTTCCTCTTACCGCGGCCCATTCCCGGCTTGCGGCCGTGGTTCGCTCTCTTCGAGCGCCAGCCGAGCTTGCCGGTCGTCTTGCGCTTCTTCTGACCCTTGCCCATCCGCGCCACCTTCCATCGTGAAGAGCTGGAGCTGCAGGACGCGCGTCGGGGGCGCGATGAGCTCCGTCACCAGCCATTGTCCTACGCCGGCGGCCGACGCATCGGCCGGTCGGCCGAGCTTCGCGCGGACCGCGGCGAGGCGCTTGCGACCGGTGCGCTCGTCGACCCCGGCGACGCGGCAGGCGTCCGCATGCGAGCGCTCCAGCACCTCGCGGAGGACGAACAGCGAGAGGTCCTGCCCGCGCAGCGCGTGGCGGCCGACGAGCTCGCGCAGTCGCGCGCCGGACAGCCGCCCGCTCGCGATGCCGGCGCGGATCGCCGCCGCCGCGTCGCCGTCGACGTCCGCGACGCGCAGCAGCGCCGCGACCTCGCCGTCCGGAAGCTGGCGGATCGCGCCGAGCGTGTCAAGGGATCCGCCGCCGACGTCGTCCATGGGGTCGCCAATGATGCACCGTGTGTCCAGCGGCGGTACCGTTCGCCGCATGCCGGACGCCGCCATCGCCCAACGGCTGCGGCGCTTGCCTCTCTTCGCGCGGCTCTCCGACGAGGAGCTCGCCGATCTCGCCGCGCGCATCCGGCTGCGCCCGTACCGCCGGAGCGAGGTCATCTTCCGCAAGGACGACCCCGGGACGCACCTCTACCTCGTGCTCGAGGGGGCGGTGAAGATCTCGCTGCCGGGCGAGTTCGGCCAGGAGGCGCTCGTCGCGATCATGCGCGCGGGCGACTTCTTCGGAGAGCTCGCGCTCTTCGACCGCAGCCCGCGGTCGGCGAGCGCCGTCGCGCTCGAGGACACGCGCGCCGCGCTCCTCGCGGGCGAGGAATTCCTCGCCTTCCTCGAGCGGCACCCGACGGCCGTCCGCGTCGTTCTCGAGACGCTCGCGCGCACCATCCGCCGTCTGTCGGACCGCGTCGAGCACCTCACCTTCCTCGACGTCCCCAGCCGCGTCGCGAAGTACCTCCTCGACCTCGCGCACGAGAGCGCCGCCGTCCCGGTCGGCGCGAGCGCGGCGCCGGCGGCGCCCGCGCTCGAGCTCAGCCTCACGCAGGACGAGCTCGCGGCGTTCGTCGGAGCGTCGCGCGTGTCGGTGAACCGCGTCCTCGGCGACCTCGAGCGCCGGGAGATCGTCGGAGTGCGCCGGCGGCACATCGTCATCAAGGACCCCGACCGCCTGGCCAAGGAGATCCGGTTCTGATGGCGAAGAAGAAGCCTCTCGTCCTCATCGTCGAGGACGACTCCGACCTCGGCCTGTCGATCGTCGAGTACCTGAAGGAGGAGGGGCTCGACGCGAAGCTCGCGCGCGACGGGGATCAGGCCATGCGGATGGTCGACTCGCTGTCGCCGGCCGTCGTGGTGCTCGACCTGATGATGCCGAGGCGGGACGGCTTCAGCGTCCTGCGCGAGCTGCGCTCCGACGGCCGCATCGCGACGCTCCCGGTCATCGTCGTCACCGCGATCTTCGGCCTGTCCGAGCGCCTCTACGCCACCGAGCTGGGCGCCGCCGACTACGTGACCAAGCCCTTCAAGCTCGACGAGCTGCTGTCGCGGATCGTCGGGCTGCTGCCGGCCGAGGCGCGGCCGGCGGGGGCGCCCGAGCAGGCGCCGAAGAGCGGCGGCGGCGCTTCTTGACGCTGGCGTCGAGGGCCTGATAGCCTCGTTAGCACTCCCGAGGGGAGAGTGCTAATGGCCCAGAAGACACCCTATCGGCTTCCCGAGCTGGCGCCGCGGCAGCGGGACATCCTGCATGCCGTCATCCGCGAGCACCTGGAGAGCGCGCATCCGGTCGCGTCGGCCGCGCTGGTCCAGCGCTACCGCCTGCCGGTGTCCTCGGCGACGGTGCGCAACGAGCTCGCGATGCTCGAGGAGCTCGGCCTGCTCACGCACCCGCACACGTCGGCGGGCCGCGTGCCCACCGACCTGGGCTACCGCTACTTCATCGAGAGCCTCATGCCGCGCCCCGACATCGACGAGGACGAGCGCGTCACCCTGAGCCACCAGTTCCGGCAGGCGCCGGACGACACCGCCGACCGCCTGCGCCTCGCCGCGTCGACGCTCGCGCGTCTCACGGCCGAGGCGGCGATCGCGACGTTCGACGCCGTCGTCGACCTCGACCGCGTCACCTGGACGCGCGAGATCCACTACGAGGGCGTCGAGCTCGTCCTCGAGCAGCCGGAGTTCGAGCGGCGCGACCTGGTCCGCGAGGTGATGGCGCTCCTCAACGACCGGGCGCTCCTGGCGCGGGTCCTGCCGCTGGGCCTCGGCGAGGGCGACGTCGCCGTGACCATCGGAGGCGAGCTCGCGGTCGAGGCCCTGCACGCGTTCGCGCTCGTGGTCGGGAGGTACGGCTCGCCCGAGCGCCCCGCGGGGTACGTCGGGGTCGTCGGTCCGCGGCGCATGGACTACCGGCGCACCATCGGCGCCGTCCGTTACATCGGTGAGCTCATGAGCGACCTCGTGGGCCCCGCCGGGGGTGCGTGATGGACGATCCCATCGACGCCCAGGCGACCGACCTTCAGAACAAGGTCGACGAGCTGACGCGGGACCTGCAGCGCGTCGCCGCGGACTTCGCGAACTACCGCCGCCGGAACGAGGCGGAGCGCTCGGACTTCGCGCGCTTCGCCAAGTCGGAGCTCATCGAGAAGCTGCTCGAGGTGCTCGACGGCTTCGACCGCGCGCTCGAGACGGTGCCCTCGGACTACCGCGACGCGCCGTGGGTCGAAGGCATCTGGCTCGTCGAGCGCAAGCTGCGCGACATCCTCGCCGCGGAGGGGCTGGAGGCCGTCGGGTCGGTGGGGAAGCCCTTCGATCCGTACGTGCACGAGGCCATCGCGCACGTCGATTCGTCGGAGCCGGAAGGCACCGTCGTCGACGAGGTGCGCAAGGCCTACAAGCTCCACGACCGCATCCTGCGGCCCGCTCTCGTCACGGTCGCGAAGGGGCCGCGCGGGAGCACCGACAGCAACGACAACAACGACACACGCGCGCGCGGAAAGGGGAACAACGGCCATGCCTAAGGTCATCGGTATCGACCTCGGTACCACCAACTCAGCTGTCGCTTACGTCGAGGGGGGACAGCCGACGATCATCCCGAACGCGGAGGGCGGCCGGGTCACACCGTCCGTCGTCGCGTTCACCAAGAGCGGCGAGCGCCTCGTGGGCCAGGTCGCCAAGCGCCAGGCCATCACCAACCCGGAGAACACGATCTACTCGATCAAGCGCCTCATGGGACGCCGCTTCGGCGACCCCGAGGTGCAGCGGACCATGAAGATGGTCCCCTACAAGATCGAGGCGGCCGAGCACGGCGTCGTCGTCGACATCCAGGGCGGCAAGAAGCTCTCGCCGCCCGAGATCTCCGCGATGATCCTGCAGAAGCTGAAGACGGACGCCGAGGCGTTCCTCGGCGAGAAGGTCACGCAGGCCGTCATCACGGTGCCGGCCTACTTCGACGACAGCCAGCGCCAGGCGACGAAGGACGCCGGCCAGATCGCGGGGCTCGAGGTCCTGCGCATCGTCAACGAGCCGACGGCGTCGTCGCTCGCCTACGGCCTGGACAAGAAGAAGGACGAGCTCGTCGCGGTCTACGACCTCGGCGGCGGCACGTTCGACATCTCGGTGCTCCAGCTCGGCGAAGGCGTGTTCGAGGTGAAGGCCACCAACGGCGACACGCACCTCGGCGGCGACGACTTCGACCAGCGCGTCATCGAGTGGCTCGTCGAGGAGTTCAAGCGCGACCAGGGCATCGACCTGCGTAACGACCGCATGGCGCTGCAGCGGCTCAAGGAGGCCGCCGAGAAGGCGAAGATCGAGCTCAGCTCGACGCAGCAGACCGAGATCAACCTGCCGTTCATCACCGCCGACCAGAGCGGCCCGAAGCACATGGTCATCACGCTCACGCGCGCCAAGCTCGAGCAGCTGACCGGCGACCTCGTCGAGAAGACCGTCGGCCCGGTGAAGCAGTGCCTCGCCGACGCCGGGGTCGGCCCCGACAAGGTCAACGAGGTCATCCTCGTCGGCGGCATGACGCGCATGCCGCTCGTCGTCGAGACGGTCCGCAAGCTGTTCGGCAAGGAGCCGAACAAGAGCATCAACCCCGACGAGGTCGTCGCGCTCGGCGCGGCGGTGCAGGCCGGCGTGCTCAAGGGCGAGGTGAAGGACGTCCTCCTCCTCGACGTCACGCCGCTGTCGCTCGGCATCGAGACCCTCGGCGGCATCGCGACGAAGCTCATCGAGCGGAACACGACCATCCCGACCTCCAAGTCGCAGGTCTTCACGACCGCGGCGGACGGTCAGACGCAGGTGGAGATCCACGTCGTGCAGGGCGAGCGCGAGATGGCCGGCGACGACAAGAGCCTCGCGCGCTTCATCCTCGACGGCATCCCGCCGGCGCCGCGCGGCGTGCCGCAGGTCGAGGTGTCGTTCGACATCGACGCCAACGGCATCGTCAACGTCAAGGCCCGCGACAAGGCGACCGGCCGCGAGCAGCACGTCACCATCACGGCGTCGAGCGGCCTGGCGAAGGACGAGGTCGACCGCCTGGTGACGGAGGCCTCGGCGCACGCCGACGACGACAAGCGCAAGCGCGAGCGCATCGAGCTGCGCAACGAGGCCGACAACTTCGCCTACCAGATCGAGAAGACGCTCAAGGACAACGCCGACAAGGTCCCGGCGGACGTGAAGACGGACGTCGAGGGCAAGATCGCGGCGCTGCGCGAGGCCCTCAAGACCGAGGACGCCGACCGCATCCGCGGCGCGCTCGAGGAGCTGCGCTCCGCGGCGACCAAGATCGGCGAGGTCATGTACCAGGCGCAGCAGGCGCAGGGCGCGCAGCCGGGCGAGCCGGCCGGTGCGGCCACCGGCGCGCCCGAGGGCGAGAAGAAGGACGACACGATCGAGGGCGAGTTCACTGAGAAGGCCTGACCAGGCTCGCGGCTTCGCCGCGTGCATCGTCTGAGCGCGCGCGGGACCGGCGACGCCGGATCCCGCGCGCTGCCTCTCTGAGAACATAGACAGATGCCCAAGGTCGATCACTACTCCGTGCTCGGCGTCGGTAGGGACGCGAGCGCGGACGACGTCCGCAGCGCGTACCGCAAGCTCGCGCGCCAGTACCACCCGGACGTGAGCGCGGCGGCCGACGCCGCCGAGCGGTTCAAGGAGATCACGCAGGCGTACGAGGTCCTCTCGGACCCGGAGAAGCGCCAGCGCTACGACATGTTCGGCGACGGCGACCTCGGCGGCATGGCCGGGTTCGGTATCGACGACCTGTTCAACACCTTCTTCGGCGGGACGCGGCGCCGCGAGCGCGGCCCGGTGCGCGGCGCCGACCTGCGGCTCGAGGTCGAGCTCGACCTCGAGGAAGCGGTGACCGGCGCCGAGAAGGCCGTGCGCGTCCCGCGCCAGGAGACGTGCGAGCGCTGCCACGGCGGCGGCGCCGAGCCGGGCGCGAAGACGTCCACGTGCGGCACGTGCGGCGGGCGCGGCGAGGTCCGCCAGGTCCAGCAGTCCCTCTTCGGACGGTTCGTCAGCGTCGCCACCTGTCCGCGGTGCGGCGGATCGGGCAAGAACGTCGACCAGCTGTGCCGCGACTGCCGCGGCGAGGGACGCATCCACGCCGAGCGCGAGGTGACCGTCGGGTTCCCGCCCGGCATCGACGACGGGCAGCAGATCCGCGTCGGCGGGCAGGGCGAGTCCGGCATGCGCGGCGGCCCGCCCGGCGACCTGTACGTCCTGGTGCGGCTGCGCGAGCACGCTCTCTTCCGGCGCGACGGCGACGATCTCGTCCACGTGCTGCGCGTGACCCCGGCGCAGGCGGCCCTCGGCGACGAGCTGAAGGTGCCGACGATCGAGGGCGGCGAGGCCCCGGTGAAGATCCCCGCGGGCTCGCAGCACGGCCAGTCGGTGCGCCTGCGCGGCAAGGGCATCCCGCGCCTCCACGCGAGCGGCCGCGGCGACGAGATCGTCTACCTCGACGTCGTCGTCCCGCGCACGCTCAGCAAGGAGGAGCGCGCGCTGTACCAGAAGCTGAAGAGCCTCCGCCCTCAGCCCGAGAAGGACCGCGCGGAGGACGACACCATCCTCGGCAAGGTCAGGGATGCCTTCGGCGGCTGAGAAGCCGGCCGCCCCCATCCGCTGGGTCGAGATCTCCGTCGCGTCGCATCCCGAGGCCGTCGAAGCGGTGAGCGAGATCCTCGACCGCGTCGGCTACAACGGCATCGCCGTCGACGTCGCGCTGGACGAGGGTCCGCACGTCGTGAAGGCGTACGTCGTCTACGACCACGCCGCGCGGGTCAAGGTCCGCCGGGTGAAGGAGGCCATCGGCCGGCTGCGCGCCTTCGGCCTCGGGCCGGTCGGGGAGGTCGCCGTCCGCCGCATCGCCGACCTGGACTGGCTCGAGTCGTGGAAGTCGCAGTTCACCCCGGTCCGCATCGGCCCCTTCTTCGTGCGGCCCAGCTGGTCGACGGCGCGCGCCGAGGGCGTCGAGATCGTGCTCGACCCGGGCATGGCGTTCGGCACGGGCCTCCACCCGACGACGCGGCAGTGCCTCGAGGCGGTCGGCGAGATCGACGTCGCCGGCCGCAGCGTCCTCGACGTCGGGACGGGCTCGGGCATCCTGGCCATCGGCGCGATGAAGCGCGGCGCGGCACGCGTCGTCGCCGTCGACGTCGATCCCCTCGCCGTGCGCGCGGCCGAGGAGAACGCGCGGCGGAACGGCGTCGCCATCCACGTCGCGCTGGGCTCGGCCGCGGACGTGGCCGGGACGTTCGACGTCGTCCTCGCCAACCTCGTCGCCGACGTGCTGGTGCGCGTCGCCGCGGAGCTGCGCGCGCACCTCGCGCCCGGCGGGACGCTGGTGTGCGCGGGGATCGTGCGGGAGAAGGAGGAGCTCGTCGCGCGGGCCCTGCGAGGTGCGGGACTCACGCCGCGCGGTCGCGACCAGCGGGACGACTGGGTGCGCCTCGACCTCGCGTGAACGCGGCACATCGCTTCTTCGTCGACCCCATGGCCCTGAGCGGCGACCGCGCCGCGCTCGCCGGCGACCAGGCCAAGCAGATCGCGTCCGTGCTGCGGCTGGGCGCCGGCGACGAGATCGTCCTCGTCACCGGCGGGGAGGAGATCGTCGTGCGGCTCGACGCCGTCGCGCGCGGGCGTGTCGAGGGCATCGTCATCGACCGGCGCGCCGCCGCGGCGGAGCCGGCGCTGCGCCTCACGCTCGCGCTGCCGCTCCTGCGCGGTGACCGTGGCGAGGAGGTCGTCGAGGCCGTCACGCAGCTCGGCGTGTCGCGCATCGTGCCCCTCGTCAGCGAGCGCAGCGTCGTGCGCGAGCTGTCCCGCGCGAAGCGCGAGCGCTGGGAGCGCATCGCGCGCGAGTCGGCCGAGACCGCGCGGCGCGGACGCGTCCCGCGCATCGACGACGTCGTCGCGTGGCCGCGTCTCTTCGACGCGCTCGAGCCGCCCGTCGTCGTGGCGTGGGAGGGCGAGCGCGATCGCGTGCTCGCGGCGGCGGTCGGTCCGTCACTGCGGTCGCTCTCACTCGTGATCGGACCCGAGGGCGGGCTCAGCGAGGAGGAGGTCGCGCTCGCGCGCGAGCGCGGCGCGTCCGTCGTCACGCTCGGCCGCCGCAACCTCCGCAGCGAGACGGCGGCCATCGCCGCCGTCGCGCAGGCGTTCCTGCTCGCGGAGGCCATGCGGACCTAGATCGGCACCACTCCGCGCTCCTGGAGCTGGCTGCGGTCGAAGAGGGCGCGGTCGAGAAGGATCTTCGGCAGCGGGGCGCCCGTCGCGACGTCGTCCGCGATCCCCGCGGTGATCCGCCGCAGCAGGACGAGCGCGAAGACGAGCCCGCCGCCGACGACGAGCGACCGCGGGCCGGCGGCCAGGTCGACGACGGCGGGCCACACGAGGAAGCTGAGGATCGCGGCGAGCGGGACGAGGCGCGTGGGATGCGGGCGGATGGCGAAGCGCGCGCCCGCCGCCGCGAGCACGAGCGCCGCGCAGGGGATGGCCGCGACCGGGTCGAGCACGAGGATCGTGCCCCAGGCCGTCGCGTTCGCGCGGCCGCCGTCGAGGTCGTGGAAGATCGGCCACATCTGTCCGGCGACGACGGCGAGCGCGCAGAAGGCGCGCATCTCGAGCGGCAGCCCGAACGCCGCGGCGACGAGGATCGCGACGCAGCCCTTGAGGAGGTCGAGCCCGCCGCCGAAGAGGCCCCAGCGCGGGCCGAGGGCCCGCGCGAGGTTGCTCCCGCCCAGCTTTCGCGACCCCGTCGCCCGCAGGTCGACGCCGTGCCACCACGCGACGATCCAGGGGAACGAGAAGGAGCCCAGGAGGTAGGACGCGACGACGAGGGGAAGATCCACTGCGGGTACTCTGCCTGACGTGGCGGACTGCCTGTTCTGCGGGATCGCCGCGCACCGCGTCCCCGCGACGATCGTCCACGAGGACGACGACGTCGTCGTCTTCAAGGACCTGCGCCCGCAGGCCCCGCTCCACGTCCTCGTCATCCCCAAGGAGCACGTCGCCTCGCTCGCCGAGGCCGACGTCGCGCTCGCCGGGACGGTCGCCGCGGCGGCGGCGAAGGCGGCGGCCGACGCGGGCTATTCCGCGAGCGGCTACCGGGTCGTCGCCAACACCGGGCCGGACGCGGGCCAGAGCGTCGCCCACCTCCACTTCCACGTGCTGGCCGGGCGGCCGCTGGGGTGGCCACCCGGCTGACCTCGCGCTAAAGCTGCGCGTATCTTTCACAGACGCGGAGGGCGCGCTCCCGGTACTATCCGTCTCGCGGCGGCCATGAAGACCGCCGTCGTTCTGTCATTAGGGGCGCACGAGAGGCGGGTGACTGGCACCAGGTGACCGAAGTGATCATCGGCGACGGGGAGTCCTTCGAGGCTGCCCTCCGCCGCTTCAACAAGAAGATCCAGCAGGCCGGGATCCTCGCGGAGGCCCGCCGCCGCGAGTACTACGAGCGGCCCGCGGCGAAACGTAAGCGGAAGGAAGCGAAGCGCCGTAAGCGCTAAGTCCCTCCTCGAGGTCCCTCAATAGCCGAGCTCAAGGCGCGTATCGAGAGCGATATGCGCGCGTCCGCGAAGGCGCAGGACGTCGTGCGACGCGACACGCTGCGCTTCGCGCTGGCCGCCCTCCACAACGAGGAGGTCGCCCAGCGCCGCGAGCTGACGGACGAGGAGATCGTCGGCGTCCTCACCAAGCAGGCGAAGATGCGCCGCGAGTCGATCGAGGCCTTCGAGAAGGGCGGTCGCGCCGAGCTCGTCGCCAAGGAGACCGCGGAGCTCAAGGTCATCGAGGGCTACCTGCCGCAGCAGCTGGACCGCGACGAGATCGTCACGCTCGCGCGCGCGGCGATCGCCGAGACGGGCGCCGCCTCGCCGCAGGACCAGGGGAAGGTCATGCAGAAGCTCATGCCCCGCGTCAAGGGCCGCGCCGAGGGGAAGGTCGTCGCGACGGTGGTCACCGAGCTCTTGCGGGGGATCGCGGGGGCGGAGCCCCCGCGCACGCCCTGATGGCGCACGCCTACGAGATCACGATCCTCATCCCCGATCCCGACGAGATGATGTTCGTGACCGGGATGAACGACCAGAACATCGACCGCATCGAGCGCGAGTTCGGCGTGAAGGTGATCTCGCGCGGCGCGGAGCTGCGCATCAGCGGCGACCCGGCGTCGGTGGCGCGGGTGAGCGACCTCGTCACGGCGATGCGCGGGATCTCCGGCCGCGACGAGGAGCTGCGGAAGCCGGCGCTCGAGCGCCTCATCGGCGACGCCAAGGAGCGTCCCGTCGTCGCGCCGGAGGAGCTGCGCGAGCACATCGCAACGACGACGACCGGCAAGCGGATCAAGCCGCAGTCGGAGAACCAGCGGCGCTACGTCGAGGCCATCAAGTCGAACGACCTCGTGTTCGCCATCGGGGTCGCCGGCACCGGGAAGTGCATCGCCAGCGACTCTCTGGTGCTGACCGGCGAGGGGATCGCTGAGATCGGATCCCTCGGCGCTGCGCTCGCCGACGACGCGTACGAACCTTCCGATGTCGTGATACACGGACTCGAAGGCGCAGAGAACGCCTCTCATGTCTATTCGGGCGGCGTCAGCGACACGATCAAGATCCTGACACGCTTCGGCTACGCGATCGAAGCGACACCGGAGCATCCGTTGCTTGTGATGGATCCAAGCGGGGACCTGCAATGGCGCCGCAGCGACGCTCTCAAGCGGGGTGATGTCGTCGCGCTCCAGCGCGGACAGCGGATGTTCGGCACGTGCACTCGCGTCGGCTTCGATTACGCGCCGATACAACCTTGGGGCGATCACTCGAAGCCGGTGGTCCTCGAAGAGCTCGACGAGCAGATGGCGTACTTCATGGGCATCGTCACCGGTGACGGATGCGTCACCGAGCGGAATCGGATCGCATTGACGTCGGCGGATGCGGATGTCATCGAGGCATTCCACGCCGTCGCCCGCCGGTTCGACTTGAACGTGTTCGTGAACCGGAAGGGCGCGTCGCTACCTGACCACGTGATCGCGAGTTCCCAGCTGTATCGGCTTCTCGCTCATCTCGGCGTAGGGACGGTCCGCGCGCCCCAGAAGCGCATCCCTTGCTCGGTCCTCCGAGCGCCGGAACGGATCGTTCGCGCGTTCCTTCGCGGGCTCTACGACACCGACGGTTCGCTAGAGCGCGGGAGTGTCGTTTCCTTGACGCTGACGTCTGAACGGTTGATCCGCGAGGTCCAGATCGTTCTCTTGAACCTCGGGATCGTATCGTCGCGGGGTCTCAAGCACGGCAGGTACAACGGCCAAGTTCACGTATCCCATCGGCTCGTGATCGCGGGTGCCGAGGTCGACCGCTTCTTCGACCTTGTCGGCTTCACGCTCCGACGCAAATGCAGTCTCGTGACCCCACAGAAACGGAACGTCAACGTCGACGTGATCCCGTTCGTCGCCATGCCGCTGCATGAGGCGATGCGGGAGACCACGCTCACACGCGCACAGCACGCGCGCTTCGCCGACTATCGGCGTGGCTCGCGTCGGCCGAGCTACGAGAAGCTCGGCGAGCTTGTCGCGACCCTCGAGGAGAAGGATGTCGACGTCGGCGTCCTCGCGCCACTGCACCATCTTCTCGATCTGCGCCTTCTTTTCGTCGAGGTCGTCTCTCTAGAGCCGTCGCGCTCCAAGGTCTTTGATCTCACCGTTCCGGGAACGCACTCTTTCGTCGCCAACGGCTTCGTGAATCACAACTCGTACCTCGCGGTCGCGATGGGCGTGCAGGCGCTGCGCGAGAGGCGCGTGAACCGCCTCATCCTCACGCGTCCCGCCGTCGAGGCGGGGGAGCGCCTCGGCTTCCTCCCCGGCGACCTGCGCGAGAAGGTGGACCCGTACCTCCGTCCGCTCTACGACGCGCTGTACGACCTCATGCCGCCGGAACGGTCGGCGCGCGCGATGGAGCGCGGGGAGATCGAGGTGGCGCCGCTCGCCTACATGCGCGGACGGACGCTGAACGAGGCGTTCATCATCCTCGACGAGGCGCAGAACACGACGCCCGCGCAGATGAAGATGTTCCTCACGCGCCTCGGCTACGGCTCGCAGGCCGTCGTCACCGGGGACGTGACGCAGATCGACCTCGCGCCGGGACAGCCCTCCGGGCTCCTCGTCGCGCGCGGCGTCCTCGAGAGCGTCGAGGGCATCTCTTTCGTCGACTTCGACGAGCGCGACGTCATCCGGCACGAGCTCGTCGCGCGCATCGTCCACGCCTACGAGAGGTACGACAAGGAGAGCGGCGGGAAGTGATCGCGTTCCGCCGCGCGAGCGCGCCGCGCCTGCAGCTCGAGCGCCTGCGCGACCTCGTGCGCGAGGATCCGCGCGCGCGCCTGGGCGCGTTCGTGCTCCTCGTCGGCCTGGCGACGGCCCTGGCCATGCTCCTCTCGCCGCCGGCCACGTTCACGTACCAGGCGGGCCAGGTCGCCGACCGCTCCGTCAAGGCGCAGCGCTCGGTGTCCTTCGTGTCGGAGTCGCTCACGGAGGCGGAGCGCGAGCGCGCCGCCGCCGCGGTGCCCAAGCAGTACAAGCGCGATCCGGCCGTCGCGGTCGACGCCGCGGGGAAGGTCTCCTCGACGATCGCCGACGTCACGCGCATCCGCGGCGAGCAGACGCTGACCCGCGACCAGAAGATCGTCGCCATGACGCGGATCACCGGATCCGACCTCAGCGGCCCTCTCGCGACCGACGCGGTGGACATGTCGGCGGCGGAGTGGGACGCCGTCGCGAAGGCGACGGACCGCGCGGTGCAGGACCTCTACGCGCAGGGCCTGCGCGAGGAGGCGGTCGCGCAGGCCGTGACCGACGTCGTGAAGGCCTTCCCGGTCACGTGGACCGACCGCCAGAAGCGCGTGGCCGCCGCGCTCGTGCAGCAGCACGTCAGCGCGAACGACCTCTACGACCCCGCGGCGACCGTCGCGGCGCAGGGCGCCGCGCGCGCCGCGGTCGCGCCGGTCCAGGTGCAGGTCGCGGCGGGCGAGGTCGTCGTGCGCGAGGGCAGCGTCGTCACGCCGCAGGACGTCGAGAAGCTGCGCGCGCTCGGCCTCGTCGACCAGGGGCCGGACCGCGCCCTCGCCGTCGGGCTCGTCGGCTGGGCGTTCCTCGTCGCGGGCGTCCTCGCGCTGTTCATCGAGCGTTACGCCGAAGAGGCGTGGGCCGACGACAACAAGCTCCTCCTCGTCGGGCTCTCGCTGACGGCGCTCGTCGTGGCCACGCGCGTGCTCGTGCCCGCGCACACCCTCGCCGTCTACTACGTCCCCTACGCCGCGGTGGCGATAATGCTCACCGTCCTCGTCGGCGGGCGGACCGCTCTGGCGACGCAGATCGCGGGCGCCCTCCACGTCGGCATCCTCTCCGGCCGCGTCGACCTCGTCGCGTACGTGCTCGTGCCCGCGCTCCTCGGGATGGCCGCCATCCGCCGCGCGACGACGGCCCGCGAGTTCGTCGCCGGCGCGTTCAACGTCGCCGGCGGCAGCCTCGGCGTGATCGGCGCGTTCCTCCTCGTCTCGCGGCCCACCGACGTCATCGGCCTCCTCCAGCTCGCGATCGGCGCGGTCTCGAGCGGCGCCCTGTCGGGCCTCTTCGCCTTCGGGGCCAGCGTCCTGCTCGGCCACCTCTTCCGCATCACGACCGTCTTCGAGCTGCGCGAGCTGGCCGATCCCGACCACCCGCTCCTGCGGCAGCTCCTGCTGCGCACGCCCGGCACCTACCACCACTCGCTCCTCGTCGCGAACCTCGCCGAGCGCGCCGCGGAGGTCATCGGGGCGGATCCGCTCACGGCGCGCGTCGCCGCCTACTACCACGACATCGGCAAGATGCGGAACCCGCTCGCCTTCATCGAGAACCAGACCGCCGGCAACCCCCACGACGACCTCGACCCGCTCGTCTCCGCGCAGATCGTGTCGGCGCACGTGCGCGACGGGCTCGTCCTCGCGGAGCGGTACCACCTCCCGGAGAAGATCCGCGAGGTCATCCCCGCGCACCACGGCACGTCGCTCATCAAGTACTTCTGGCAGACGGCGCAGGAGCGCGGACAGAAGGTCGACGAGGCGTCGTTCCGACACCCCGGCCCGAAGCCGCGGAGCCGCGAAGCGGGGATCGTCATGCTCGCCGACGGGGTCGAGGCCGCCGTCCGGTCGCTCGAGCACAAGGACGCGGAGACCATCTCGGCGATGGTCGACCGCATCGTCGAGGAGCGCGTCAACGACGGGCAGCTCGACGAGTGCGACCTCACGCTCCGCGACATCCACCGCATCCGCGACGCGTTCTGCGAGCTGCTCCTCGGCGTCTACCACGAGCGGATCCCGTATCCCGAGGACCGCATCGCGCGCATCGGCGACCTCCACCCGCCCGCCGCGTCGCAGTAGGTGAGCTGACGGTGCGCATCGCCGTCAGCGGGGACGCGCCGGTGGACCTCGGGCAGGTCCGGCGCGCGGTGCGCGCCGCGCTCAGGCCCTACCGCCTGCCGCGTGACACCCAGCTAGCGATCGCCTTCGTCGACGACGCCGAGATGAGACGCCTCAACCGCGCGCACCGCGGTAAGGACCGCACGACGGACGTTCTCTCCTTCGGGCAGGAGCTCCCGCCGGGCGCCAAAGGCGAGGCGGCGCGCGGCGCGCTCCGGCGCGACGTCGACGGCGGCCTCCAGCTCGGCGACCTCGTCATCAGCGTCGCGCAGGCGCGGCGGCAGGCGAAGCGCGGGGGCCGCGCCCTCGGTCGGGAGGTCGCCTTCCTGGCGGCCCATGGAGCTCTCCACCTCCTCGGCTACGAGGACGAGACACCGGATGGATACCGCGAGATGGTCCGTCTGGGTACCGCGGCGGTGGTAAATGCGCCCAAAGGTGTGAGAACTCTGTAAGGTCGGCAACTTCGCGGGCGCCCCGACCGTTACAACACTCGACCGATATGAGGGGCCTGCGGATCCTCGTCGCCCTCGCGCTCGTCGTCGCGACGCTGCCGCTGCGCGCGGCGCCCGCCGCCGCGGCGACGCTGCCGTCGCAGCTCGATGCGCTGGCGTCGTCGTTCGCCGGCCAGGCCGGCGTGTGGATCGGCGATCCGCTGCTGCCCGACCCGCTGTACGCGCAGAACGCGGACACGCCCGTCGTCACCGCGTCGCTGTACAAGCTCGGCGTCCTCGCCGAGGCCGAGCGGCTCGTGGACGCCGGGAAGCTGCACTACTCCGACACGATCCAGATCGACCCGGAAGACATCACCGCCGACGGATCGTTCGAGGCGCCGGGCGACGTGCTCACGCTCGACCAGGCGCTCGAGGCGATGATCACGGTCTCCGACAACGGAACGGCGATGCACCTCTGGCGGATGCTCGGCCCGGCGAACATCGACGACACGCTGGCGAAGAACGGCATCAAGGGATTCCACGTCGCTCTCACCGAGGACGAGGACAACACCGCGACGCCGAGAGCCATCGGCACCTACTTCACCCTCCTCGCGAAGGGCAAGCTGGTCTCGTCCGCGGCGTCGCAGCGGATGCTGCGGCGGCTCGAGCGGCAGCAGATCAACGACCGTATCCCGTCGCAGCTGCCGGAGGGGACGATCGTCGCGCACAAGACGGGCAACCTCGCGGGCCTCGTCCACGACGCCGGGATCGTCTTCACGCCCCGCGGCGCCCGCGTCGTCGTCGGCATGACGTGGGACGCGGACGAGGGCGTCGCGGACGACTTCATCGCGCACCTCGCGTCGACGGTCTACGCCGCGGCGCTCCTTCCGCCGGCGTCGCCGCGCTACACGCTCCCGTTCCTCGACGGCGGCGCGTTCTACGCGGAGCGCGGTGCGACGCTGGTCGTCCCGGTCCAGGTCCAGAACGCGGGCGACGCGGCGTGGACGCTCGGCGGCGACGGACGGATGGGGCTGGGTTGGGAGCTCCGCGACGCCAAGGACGCCGTCCTCTCGCGCTCGTCCCAGCCGCTCGCGCTCGGCAACGTCGCTCCGGGCGCCGCCGTCACCCTTCCGCTCGTCGTCCCCATGCCGGAGCAGCCGGGTGACGCGAAGCTCGTGCTCGGGCTCGTCGACGCGGCCGGCCGTCAGCTCTCGGGCTACGGCGTGGCGACGGTGACGGTGCCGGTGCGCGTACACCTGCCGTTCGTCGTCGAGCCGGTCATCCGGATCCCGCGCGAGCTGCACCGCGGCGAGGCATCGATGATCGAGGTCGACTACACGGCGCTCGATCCCGTCCGCGCCGAGGACCACTCGCTCGCGCTCTCGTGGCGCCTCATCCACGACCCCACGAACCGCGTCGTCGCGCGGGGGACGGTCCCGCTCGGCGTGATGAAGACGTACGAGCGCGCGGGGTCGTTCTTCGCTCCGCTGGTCGCGCCGAACATGCGCGGGAGCTACGTCCTCGAGTACGAGATCCGCGAGGGCGGATACGTCGCCAGCGTCACGCAGCAGGAGACGGTCGAGGTCGGGCAGCGGCGCACGTACGGCGACCAGGGCGGGCCCGTCGCGCGACCGCGGGGGCCGATCGCGTCGCACGGAGCGTCGGGCCTGCGCTAGAGGTCGACCCGCTCAGCGCCAGCGGCTGAGGATGTTCTCCCGCTGGAACGCGAGGCGCGCGGCGACGAACACGACCGTGTCGACGACGACGAGGACGATCGCCGTGCGGATGAACGACTCGTTGTTGATGACCACGCGCCCGGTCACCTGCGCGATCCCCAGCGCGACGACGGGGACGACGACGAGGCCGCCGATCTGCTGGGCCACGCGGATGTCGTTCACGCGCGTCGAGATGAGGATGCCGAGGTTCACCGACAGCGCCGTCAGCAGCGGGACCATGACGATCACGGCGAGGATCCAGCGCGGCGCCGTCACGGCGTGCACCGCGGCCGGGCTCCCGAGGGCCAGCACCGACGCGAGGTAGATCGCGTACGCGATCCACGTCACGATGACCGCGGGGATGGTCGAGGCGATGCTCTTCGCCAGAAGCAGCTCGCCGACGCCGACGGGCGTGGCCAGGAGCGGCTCGAGGGTCCGCGCGGACTTCTCGCCGATCACGGAGTAGATCGCGATGGTGAGCGGCACGACCGTCGGGATGAGCATGAAGAGGACGAGGAAGTACGTCGCGATGAACCCCTGCACCGCCTCTCGCGGATCGAGGCCCGCCGCCGCCGGAGCGGACGCGTAGAGCGCCTGCACGTCCTTCTCGCTCGGCGGGTAGAGGGCGGCGGCGTACACGGCGAGGATGCCCGCGGCGAGGATGACGATCGGCGGGAACAGGGTCATCCCGACCAGGAGCTTGTTCCCGAGCGTCTCGCGCCACTCGCGCGCGCAGACGGAGGTGACGATGGTGCGGCGCGTCGCGCGTGCGGCGACGGCGCTCATCGCGCCTCCGCCGCGCCGTGCACGACCTTCAGGTAGACGTCCTCGAGCGAGACCCGCCGCTCGGTGACGAAGGCGACCTCGGCGCCGGCGTCGACGAGCGCGCGCACGAGGGCGGGATCCGTCCGCAGCGGGTCGTCGGTCCGCACGAGGATGGATCCGTTCTCGAGCCAGGCCTCGCGCACGCCCTCGACGCACCGGACGCGCGCGAGGTGGTCGGGACGCGGCGACGGAACGACGCGCACCTCGACGGTGCGGCCGTACAGCTCCGCGCGCAGCCGATCGGGGGTGTCGATGCGGATCACGCTGCGCCGGAAGAAGGCGATGCGGTCGCACAAGCGGTCGGCCTCGTCGAGGTTGTGCGTGCACAGGAAGACGGTGCGGCCCTCCTTCGCGAGCGACACGATGAGGTCGCGCACCGTGCGCGCCGCGTCGGGGTCGAGGCCGGTCGTCGGCTCGTCGAGGAACAGGATCCGCGGCTCGTGCAGCGCCGCGCGCGCGATCGCCATCTTCTGCTTCATCCCGCGCGAGAAAGTGGCGACGGGGATGTCGCGCTGCGCGCCCAGCCCCATGAGCTCGAGGTAGCGCTCGACCCGCGCCTCCATCTCGCGGCCGGAGAGGCCGTACAGGGCGGCGAAGAAGCGCAGGTTGTCCGCCGCGGAGAGGCGCTCGTAGAGGCCGGGGTGCTCCGTCAGGATCCCGACGGAGGCGCGGATGCGAGCGTCGTCGCGCCCCAGGCGCAGCCCCGCGACCTCGGCGCCGCCGCCGCTCGGAGCGACGAGGGCGCACAGGAGCCGCAGCGTCGTCGTCTTGCCCGCGCCGTTCGGGCCGAGGAAGCCGAAAACCTCGCCCTCGTGCACCTCGATGTCGAGGCCGTCGACCGCGAGGAGCTTCCCGAAGCGCTTCGTGAGGCCCTCCGTCCGGAGGACGATCGCCACACCGGGAGCGTAGCCGTCCCCCGGCGCGCGGACCGGGGCTCCGGAGAGACGAGGTCGAGCACCCGGGGCCCGAGCGAAAGCCGTGCCCGAGCGAAGGTCGGAAGGGCCATGCCATCATCAACGTGTGAGCGACGTGGATCGGAAGATCCAGGAGCTCTCGTTCCTCCACGAGATCACCCAGCTCGCCTCTTCCACCCGCGACTGGGACGAGATGCTCCGGATCGTCATCGATCGTTCGACGGACGCGATGCACACCGACGTGGCGTCGCTGTACCTCGTCGACAAGCGCGAGGGGCGACTGCGCCTGGTCGCCACGAACGGCCTCGACCGCCGGGGCATCGGCCGTGCCGAGCTGCGCGTCGGCGAAGGCATCACCGGATGGGTCGCGGCCGCGCGCGTCCCGCTCGCCGCGCGCGACGTGCGCAAGGAGCCGCGCTTCAAGTGGATCCCCGGCATCGACGAGCCGCGCTTCACCTCGATGCTGTCGGTCCCGCTCGTCGTGCGCGACGAGCTCGTCGGCGTCATGAACGTGCAGACCGTCGCGCCGCGCGACTTCAGCAAGGACGAGGTCCAGTTCCTCCAGACGGTCGCGGACCAGGTCGCCGGCATCATCGACAAGGCGCGGCTCCACCGCGAGGCCGAGCGCAAGCTGCGCGAGGTGTCCGCGCTCTTCGAGGTATCCAACGTCCTCACCTCGACGCTCGACCTCGACGAGGTCCTGCAGCTCGTCGTCGACCGTTTGATCCGCGTCTATCCCGGCGCCTCCGGCGCGCTGCTCCTGCGCGACGAGGAGGGCGGCGCGCGCGTGCGCGCGCGGAGCGGCGACCTCGGCAAGGCCGCGCTGCAGGCCACGCAGCAGGCGCTCGCGGAAGCGCGGCCGATCGTCGCGACCGACCACCTCGCGGTCCCGCTCCTCGTCGGCGACCGTCTCCTCGGCGCCGTCGGGCTGCGCGTGCCGGGGTACAAGGAGTTCCTCGACGAGGAGGTGTCGTTCGTCGGGGCGCTGGCCAATCAGGCCGCGCTCGCGATCGACAAGGCGTCGCTCTACGAGCTCGAGCGGCAGACGGCGCAGACGCTGCGCGAGCTCGAGCGCGCGCGTTCGGAGTTCGTCGCCGTCGTCACGCACGACCTGCGGACGCCGCTGTCGATCATCCGCGGACACCTCGACCTCATAGCCGAGCGCAGCGGGGCGAAGCGCGAGGCGGCCGAGGCGGCGACGCAGGTGAAGCGGCTCGACGAGCTGGTCGACCGGATCGTGGAGAGCGTGCGCGACGACCGCCCGGAGCTCACCGTGCGGCGCGCGCGGTTCGACGTGCGCGCGGCGACGATCAAGGCGCTCACCGAGGTGGCGCCGATGGTCCGCATGCACAAGCTGCGCGCGCCGCGCCCGGGCGCCGCGGTGTGGGCGCGCGGCGACCGCGCGAAGACCGCCGAGGTCGTCTCCGGACTGGTGCACAACGCGACGAAGTACGCGCCGGAGGGGACGACGATCGCGGTGGGCATCTCGAAGGACGGCGACAGCGCCGTGGTGCGCGTCTCGGACGGGGGCCCCGGCGTCCCGGTCGAGGACCGCGAGCGCATCTTCCATCCCTTCGTCCGCGGCGACGGCGCGGCGCGCGGCGTCCCCGGGACGGGCATCGGGCTCTACGCCTGCCGCCGCATCGTCGAGGCGCAGGGCGGCCGCCTCTGGTACGAGGACGCGCCGGGCGGCGGAGCCTCCTTCGCCTTCTCGATCCCGAGGCCGCGGTGACCAGCGTCCTCATCGTCGACGACGACCGCGCGATGGTCGGGATGGTCGCGGCGCTCCTGGGCGATCAGGGCTACGACCTCTCTACCGCGTACGACGGCGAGCAGGCGCTGCGCCGCCATGCGGACGATCCTCCGGACCTCATCATCCTCGACCGCCGGCTCCCACGGCTCGACGGCGACGAGGTCTGCCGGCGGATCCGCGCGACGTCCGACACGCCGATCCTCATGCTCACCGGGGAGAAGGGGAGCGCCGAGCGCGCGAAGCTGCTCGAGGTCGGCGCCGACGACTACCTCGAGAAGCCGTTCGACCGCCGCGAGCTCGTCGCGCGCGTCCGCGCGCTGCTGCGCCGCGCGCGCGGGACGAAGCGCGCCGCCGGCCCCGTCGAGATCGGCGCCCTCGTCGTCGATCCGCGGACGCACAGCGCGACCGTCGAAGGGCGAGCCCTCGCGCTCACGCCGACGGAGTTCCGGCTGCTCGCGGCGCTCGCCGCGCGTGCGGGTGAGGTCGTCGAGCGGAAGGCGCTCCTGCGCGCCGCGTGGCCCGACGAGCGCGACCCCGACCCGGAGTGGCTGAAGGCGCACCTCGCGCGGCTGCGCTCGAAGCTCGACGAGGCGGGCGGCCCGGTGCCGGTCAACGTGCGCGGGGTCGGGTACCGCCTCGGGTCCGCCGACTAAGCAGCCGGAGGGCGCTCCTCGTCGCGGCGTCGCAGGTCGTTCACCGCCTGGAGCAGCTCGGCGCGCGTCATCCCGTCGGCCACCAGCAGCGCGGCGTCGGGGTCGAGCTCGAGCGCCTGGCCGACGAGGAGCTCGCGCTCGTCCGGCGGCAGGTCGATCACGGTGAGCGAGGGATCGACGTCGCGGAGGATGACCATCGCGCTCTCGTGCGCGTCGGCGACGTGGACCATGTACCCGGCCGAGCGCAGGCCGTCGACGTGCTGATGCCGCGCGGGACCGCTATCGGCGACGAGGAGGATCGTCGGCCAGCGCGGCCGGAAGCGGCCGGTCTCCGTGATCCGGCCAGCCGCGACGATGCCCTGCCGCGCCTCCACTGTGACGGGCCGGTGCACGCGCGGTGCCATGCGCATGACGGAACGCGACGCACGAGCGCGCACCGCAGGGCCCGCCCGCGGGCGAGCGGGCGGCCGGACGGAGCGGTCAGCTATGCCGCGGCGGGCTGCAGCTCCGCGGTCGCCGCGGTCGATGCCGTGCTCGGCGCCGCGAGCCACGCGACCACGAGCGCGAGGAACGACGCGATCGCCAGGATCGAGGTGCCGTCCAGCGCTGGCA
>JAGWSB010000099.1 GCA_028876375.1 Chloroflexota bacterium
GCCGCGAGCTGCGGCGGGATCGGACCGGCGGGCGCGTCGTAGATGAAGACGCCGTCGCGCCGCAGCCCGGCATACGTCACGGGGTCGCGCAGCAGCGCGGCATGGAAGACGACGATCGCGTTCGGCGTCTCGACCGGCGCGTTCGTCCGGATCGGACGATTGGACGGCCCGAGGCGGATGAACGAGCGGATGCGGGTGCCCTTCTTCTCCGACCCGTAGCTCGAGAAGTGAGCTCCATTCATCCCCATCCGCAGCACGGCCGCCGTCGCGAGCACCTGGCCCGCGGCGTGCGCACCCAGCCCACCGATGGATTCGTAGCGGATCTCGAGCGTGCCGTCGCTGACATGATCGACGGTCGCGGCACGCTGCATGTCAGGACCGTACGTGGCCGGTCGCCTGCGTCAGTAGGGCCGAAGGGCCGCTCCCGCTAGGGACGCGCGACCCTGTGGACCACCGACCGTGTGCACGATGCTCGGCGCGTGCTCCGGGACGATGCCCTCGAGTACCACGCCAAGGGCCGTCCGGGAAAGATCGCGATAGCGATCACCAAACCGGGCACGACACAGCGCGACCTCTCGCTCGCGTACACGCCCGGCGTCGCCGAGCCCGTACGCGAGATCGCGAAGGATCCCGAAGCGGCGTACCGCTATACGGCCAAGGGCAACCTCGTCGCCGTCGTGACCAACGGGACCGCCGTCCTTGGACTGGGGAACGTCGGCGCGCTCGCGGCGAAGCCGGTCATGGAGGGCAAGGCCCTCCTCTTCAAGCGCTTCGCCGACGTCGACGTCTTCGACGTCGAGATCGCGTCGACCGAGGTGGATGAGATCGTCACCGTCGTGAAGGCGCTGGAGCCGACCTTCGGCGGCATCAATCTCGAGGACATCAAGGCCCCACAGTGCTTCGACGTCGAGCGACGGCTGGCGCAGCTCATGTCGATCCCCGTGTTCCACGACGACCAGCACGGCACCGCGATCATCGTCACCGCCGGGCTCATCAACGCGCTCGAGCTCGCCGCCAAGCGCCTCGGCGACGTCCGCCTCGTCGTCTCCGGCGCCGGCGCCGCCGCCATCGCGACGGTCCAGCTCCTCGAGACGCTCGGCCTGCCGGGCGAGCACGTGACCTTCGTCGACAGCCGCGGCGTGGTCCACGCCGGCCGCGCCGACCTCGACCCCTACAAGAAGAGGTACGCGCACCCATCGAGCTTCCGGACGCTCGCCGACGCCGTCCGCGGCGCGGACGTCTTCATCGGCCTTTCCGCCCCGAACGTGCTGTCGTCCGAGATGGTCCGCTCGATGGCGGCGCGTCCCATCGTCTTCGCCCTCGCCAATCCCGACCCCGAGATCTCGTACGCCGCGGCGAAGGCGGCGCGCCCCGACGTCATCATGGCGACCGGGCGCTCGGACGACCCCAACCAGGTCAACAACGTCCTCGCCTTCCCCTACGTGTTCCGCGGCGCGCTCGACGTCCGCGCGACGGCGATCAACGAGCACATGCAGCTCGCCGCCGCCCACGCCCTCGCGGCGCTCGCGAAGGAGGAGGTCCCCGAGCCCGTCCTCCGCGCGTACGGCATCGATGGCGTGAGCTTCGGCCCCGACTACTTCATCCCCAAGGCGCTCGACCCCCGTGTCGGCCTCTACGTCGCGCCCGCCGTGGCGAAGGCGGCGATGGACAGCGGCGTCGCGCGGAGGAAGATCGCGCTCGAGACGTACGAGGAAGAGCTGCGCTCGCGCCTCGTGCGCGGCCACGAGGTGATGAGCGTCGTCATCCGTAAGGCGCAGGCGGATCCCCAGCGCGTCGTCCTCACCGAGGGCGAGGAGCCGAAGATCATCCGCGCCGCCGTCCAGCTGCGCGACGAGGGCATCGCTCGGCCGATCCTCCTCGGGAACGCGAAGCGCATCGCCGATCGCATGGCCGAGATGCGCGTCGAGGGCCCCATGGACGTCATCGATCCCGCGTGCTCCGAGCTCCATGACCGCTTCGCGCGTGAGCTGACGGAGCTGCGGCAGCGCAAGGGCGTCACGCACCGCGAGGCGCGCGACCTCGTGCGGCGGCCGAACGAGTTCGGCGCGATGCTCGTCCGCGACGGCCTCGCCGACGCGTTCGTCGCCGGTCTCACGTATCACTACGCCGACGTCATCCGCCCGGCGCTGCAGATCATCGGACCGGCGCTCAACGTCACGCGCGTCGCGGGCCTTTACCTGATCATCGTCGAGGACAAGCTGTACCTCTTCACCGATCCGACGGTGAACATCGACCCGACGGCCGAGGAGCTCGCCGAGATCGCGCTCATGGCGTCGGACCGCGCGCGCGAGTTCGACCTGGTCCCGCGCGTGGCGATGATCTCGTTCTCCAACTTCGGCTCGACGCGCGACCCACGCTCCGCCAAGGTCGCGCTGGCGACGGAGGTCGTGAAAGCGCGCCGCCCCGACCTCAACGTCGACGGCGAGATGTCGATCGACCTCGCGCTCGATCCGGACCTCCGCCGCTGGGATCACCCCTTCAGCACGCTCGTCGGCGAAGCGAACGTCCTCGTTTTCCCCGACCTCGACGCCGCGAACGCGGCCTACAAGCTCATGGGGCGCCTGAGCGGCGCGACCGTCATCGGGCCGATCCTCACGGGCATGGCGCGTCCGGTGCACGTCCTCAGCCGGGGGACCGAGGTGCAGGACATCGTCAACATCGCGGCGATCGCCGTTGTCGACGCTCAAGAGGCACAGAGAGGAAAGAACAAGGCCGAGCGCCCTAGGGAGGTAGCACATGAGCATCGCTGAACCGGTAAAGAAGGAGAGCAAGGCCGGCGGCACGGGACAGTCGCTGAGCGTCAAGGACAACAGGGACGGGAAGACCTACGAGCTCCCGGTCGAGCGGGGCGCCATCCAGGCGGCCGATCTCCACAAGCTCCCGGGCGAGGACATCGGCCTCTTGATGTACGACCCGGGGTTCATGGCGACGGCCGCCGTGAAGAGCGCCATCACCTACATCGACGGCGACAAGGGCATCCTGCGGTACCGCGGATACCCCATCGAGGAGCTCGCCGAGAGGTGCAGCTTCCTCGAGGTCGCGTACCTGCTGCTCAACGGTGAGCTCCCGAGCGACCAGGAGCTCGCGACGTGGGCGGACGAGATCACCCACCACACTTTCGTGCACGAGAACATCAAGGAGTTCATGCACGGGTTCCGGCACGACGCCCACCCGATGGGCATGCTCATGAGCACGGTCGCCGCGCTGTCGACCTTCTACCCGGAGGCGAAGCGCATCTCGGACACGAAGCCGCGCCGCAACCAGATCGTGCGGCTCATCGCCAAGATGCCGACGATCGCGGCGTTCGCGTTCCGCCACTCGCGCGGGCTGCCGTACGTCTACCCCGACAACGACCTCGCGTACACCGCGAACTTCCTCAACATGCTGTGGAAGACGACCGAGCTCAAGTACGAGCCCGATCCGATCCTCACCCGCGCCCTCGACGTCCTCTTCATCCTGCACGCCGACCACGAGCAGAACTGCTCGACGAGCACGGTGCGCGTCGTCGGCAGCTCACGCGCCGACCCGTATTCCGCCGTGGCCGCGGGCATCGGCGCGCTGTACGGGCCGCTCCACGGCGGCGCCAACGAGCAGGTCCTGCGCATGCTCGAGGACATCGGCTCCGTCGCGCGCATCCCCGAGTACGTCGAGCGGGTGAAGAAGGGCGAGTTCCGCCTCATGGGCTTCGGCCACCGCGTCTACAAGAACTTCGACCCGCGCGCGCAGATCATCAAGAAGGTGGCCGACCAGGTCTTCACCGTGACCGGGCGTAATCCGCTGCTCGACATCGCGCTCGAGCTCGAGAAGATCGCCCTCAACGACGAGTACTTCGTCAGCCACAAGCTCTACCCGAACGTCGACTTCTACTCCGGGATCATCTACCAGGCGATGGGCTTCCCGGTCGAGATGTTCACCGTCCTCTTCGCCATCGGGCGCACGCCCGGCTGGCTCGCGCAGTGGGAGGAGGGCCTCCTCGATCCGGACCAGAAGATCGCCCGCCCGCGCCAGATCTTCACCGGCAAGGGCGAGCGGCACGTGGAGTAGCAGGCACAGCCGCCGCAGCGGTGCCGTTGCAGAAGAGAGCGGGGCCGGGAAGCGGACCCCGCTCTTTTCCTACCTGCGAACGGCCCAGGCGGCCCTATTCCGATGGAGGGGCATAACGGCACGGTCTGATAGGCCCACCGACCCTTCCCCGAAGGCCCCGCCTGCCCAGGATGGCGATATGGCGGACCTCGGTCTCCACGTTTCCGTCGACGACGGCATCGCCCGGCTGACGCTCGACCGGCCCCCCGTGAACGTCCTCGACATGGCGCTCCTCCATGCCCTCGCCGACGCCATCGACGACCTCGGGGCCCAGCGCGACCTCCGCCTCATCGTCCTCTCCGGCAAGGGCAAGTCCTTTTCCGCCGGCGTGAGCGTGCAGGAGCACATCGGGAAGGACCTCCAGCCGATGCTCGAGGCCTTCAGCCGCGCCTCCGCCCGCCTCCTCGCGAGCGAGGTCCCGACGCTCGCCGTGGCGCACGGCGCCGTCCTCGGCGGGGCGTGCGAGCTCGTCGCGCTCGCCGACATGGCCCTCGTCGCCGAGGACGCCGTCGTCGGCGTGCCGGAGATCCGCCTCGGCGTCGTGCCACCCGTCGCGGCCGCCTACTTCCCGCGCCTCATCGGCCAGCAGCGCGCCGCGGCGCTCATCCTCACCGGCGACACCATCAGCGGCGCCGAGGCCGCGCGCATCGGCCTCCTCGGGCGCAGCGTCCCGCGCGAGCAGCTCGAGGCCGAGACCGAGAAGATCGTCGAGCGCTTCCGCGGCCTCTCCGCGGCGGCACTGCGCCTGGCGCGCCGCACGCTCCGCGGCGCGAACCGCATGCCGCTGCACCAGGCGATCGTCGAGGCGACGGACCTGCAGGTCCGGTCGATCCCCGAGATGGCCGACGCGCAGGAAGGCCTCCGCGCCTTCATCGAGAAGCGACAGCCGGTCTGGTCGCACCGCTGATAGACCGGCGCTAACGTCGGCCTCGTCATGAGGATCGCGCTCCCCACCGTCGGCCAGCGGCGCGACGTCCCCGTCCTCGCGCTCTTCCTCGTGACCAGCGTCGTCGTCGCCCTCGTCGCCGGCTTCGGCCTGGGCTGGTGGCTCATCCTCTACCAGTCGTTCGGCGTCCCCATGCCCGCGGGCGGGTGGCTCGTGCTCGTGCAGGTGCACGGGCACCTGCAGCTCATGGGCTTCGCCGGGCTCCTCGTCATGGGTATCGGCTACCGCCTCATGCCGCGCTTCCGCGGATCGCCCGAGCCGGAGCGCCGCCTCGTCCTCGCGTCGTACCTCTGCGTCACCATCGGCGTCGCGCTGCGCGTCGCGCAGCTGGCGCAGCCGTCCGACGCGCGCACCGCGCTCCTCTTGCTCTCCGGCGCGCTCGAGGTCGCTGGCAGCGCGATCTACGCGACGACGACGATGCGCACGCTCGCCCTCGGCGACAACGCGCACCGCGCGGACGAGCTCCTCATGGCCGGCGGGGCCGTCTGGCTCCCCATCGCCGCGATGTGGAGCCTCGTCTCGCTCCAGCCCCTCTTCGGCGGCGCGTCGCTCGCGTCGCTCGACGCCGACGCCGCCGCGGTCGCCGCGTTCCTCATCGGCACCGTCGGCGGCCACATCCTGGGCGTCTCGGTGCGCCTGAACTCCGGCTTCATCGCCGCGAAGCTCGTCCCCGACAACGTCCTCGTCGGCGCGACGGCGCTGTGGATGGTCGGAACGTTCCTCGTCGTCCTGCAGATCGGCGGCGGCGCGCCGCTCCTCCTCGCCGCGGCGATCGCCCTCTTCACGAGCGTCGGCATCTTCGGGCGCAGCCGCGCCGCGCGGCCGCTCCCCGAGCACGCCCAGGTGACCATGTTCGCCTGGCGCGCGGCTTACATCTGGCTCGTCATCGGACTCGCGCTCCTCACCGTCGACGCGATGGTCGGCGGCGCGCCGTCGTTCGTCGTCGCCGGGCGCCACGCGCTCGCCATCGGCTTCCTCGGGTCGATGGCCTACGGCGTCGGCGCCCGCCTGCTCCCGACGCTCACCGGAGGCCCCGCCCTCCCCGTCGGCGCGGTGCGCTGGGCGGTGATCCTCACGAACCTCGCCGCCGCTCTCCGCGCGTTCGTCGAGCTCGTCGGTCCGGCGACGACGCCGGCCGCGGTCGCGCTCGCGCTCAGCGGCCCCGTCGGCCTGGCCGGTCTCCTCGTGTTCGCCGCGGCGGCGGTGCGCACGGTCCGTCCGGCGCTGCACACCTTCGCGTAAGACCCCGGCGCCCTCTCCGGTCGGCCCCGCGCGATGGGCAGGCCGGCCCTGACGGACGGAGAGGCGCGGACCGTAGCGTCGGCGGTCCATGGTCACGCCGGGCCGGTCCGGCTGAACGGAGGTCCCTGGGATGAGCGCGTTCTGCTCGAGCTGCGGCGCCCAGATCGACACCGAGGCGCGCTTCTGCCGCGCCTGCGGGACACCGGTCGCGTCCCCGCCCGAAAAGGATCGCGCAGCGAGCGTGCCACCGTTCGCCCCCTCGGGAACGACGCCGCCGCCGCATGCGGGAGGTCGGCGTCCACCGTTCGGCCGGATCGCGCTGGTCGCGCTTCTGGTGCTCGTCGTCGGGATCGTCGGCATCGCGCTCCTGGCCACCTCCGGCCCCGCCGATGCGGTGACCAAGCACCTCGATGCGCTGGCGAAGCGCGACGACGCCGCGGCGTATGCGCTCACTTCGCCGGCATTCCGGACCGCGACCTCAGCGACGGAGTTCACTTCCTTCGTGGACGCCAACCCGCTGTTCCGGTCCGGGTCCTACTCGGTCGCGGAGACGACCGTCGACGGCGACGCGGCGACCGTGACGGTGGGCCTGAAGAGCGGCAGCGAGGCACGGACCGCGGACTTCCAGGTCGTCAAGGTCGACGGGGAGTGGAGGCTGTCCGGGTACCGTCTGCGGGCCGCGGCCGCGACGACGCCGACGTCCGCTCCGAGCGCGAGCGCGGCGGCGACCGCGCAGACACGGGCCTCGGCTGCGCCGACCGCGACCGCCGCGAGCGGCCCGCGCTCGATGCGCGTCGAGACCACGCTCGATATCCCGAGACCGGTCTCGATGCTCGCCGTCAACACGACGACGCAGCGGGTGTTCGGAGCGGGCGACGCCTCGATGGTGGCCATCAGCGGCAAGGATGAGCGCGTCGACACGACGTCAGGCACGCCCTCGGGGATGACGCCCGTGTCGGTCGCGGTCAACAGCGCGAAGGATCGGATCTTCTACGCATACCGGACGGGGTCCAGCTGGTACATCGAGATGCGCGGAAGCATGACCGGCAACATCACCCCCGCGACGGCCGAGGCACAGGCCATGAAGGTGACGGCCGTCGCCGTGCATTCCGCGAGCGACAGGCTCTTCCAGCTCTTCGACCGGCGGCTCTGGATCACGAAAGGCGAGCTCACCGGTGGAACGACCCAGAGCCTCGCCGCGGGCGGCATCGCCATCGCCGTGAACGAGTCGACGGGCGAGGCGTACGTCCTCCAGAGCGGTGGCCAGATCGTGGTCATCGGCGCGGACGGCTCGCTCGGGAAGTCGTTCCCGGCCGGCCTCCCGGTCACGCACCTCGCCGTCGACAGCGCGAGCGGGCTGCTCTACGGCATCGAGCCCGGGTCGCGCTCCGTCGTCGTGATCGACCCGTCCTCCGGATCGATGGCCGGCGTCATGACCGTACCGGCGACGCCGACGGACGTCGAGGTGTCTCCGTCGAAGAAGCGCGTCTACGTGTCGACGGTCGAAGGCGTCGTCGCCATCGACGCGGCGACGCGAACGGTGTACTCGCGCACCTCGCTCAGCGGAACGCCGGCCGGCCTGGCCATCGATCCATCCTCCGGGATCGTCTACGTGGCGCACTCGGCGGCGAACACGGTCACGTTGCTGCGCGACTGACCTCCGCTCGGGCTCCCGAAGGCACGAGGCGGCGAAGCCTATCGAAGATCCGGCCGGATCAGACCTCGCCCCACACGCGTCTCCCGACCTCTACGACGCGCTCGAGCTTGCGCCACTGCGCGTCCTCGTCGATGAGGTTGCCCGCGACGTCGGACGCGAACCCGCACTGCGGCGAGATCGCGAGCCGCTCGACGGGCACGTACCGCGACGCTTCCTC
>JAGWSB010000100.1 GCA_028876375.1 Chloroflexota bacterium
CGCGGCCGCCGCCGCGATCTCCTCCGCGAGGTCCGCCGGCGAGCGCTCGGGGACGCCGAGCGCGCGCAGCGCGGGAGCGTCCCGCGCGACGGCCTCCTGGGTCCGAACGAGCGCCTCGACGATCTCGCGCGGGTCGCGGTCGCACGCGCTCGGCGCGTCCTCGAGGTCCTCGACGAGCAGCCACTGCGGGGCGGCGACCGTGGCCGGCGGGATGCCCCGCGCGTGGACGACCGGGACCGACGGCGTCCGGCGCGAGAGGAAGGGCAGGAGCTGGACCTCGAGCGCGACGCGAGGCGCGACGCGCTCGAACACGACGGAGCGCTCCTCCGCGCCGGAGCGGAAGCGCACGCGCTCGCGCTCGACGCCCTCGCGCGTTCCCAGCGCCTCGCGGCGAACGTCCTCGACCGCGATGCCCAGCGCCCTCGCGAGCATGCCCGCGAGCGGGGCCTCGTCGCTCACGCCCCGCTCCGCGCCGCGCCTCCGCCCTTCGCGTCGTCGACCGCCTTGTTCGCCAGCGCGTCGGCCAGCGCGTTCTCCTCGCGCGGCACGTGCTCGATGGAGCGGCGCTCGAACTCGGCCAGGAGCCGACCGGCGCGCAGCGCCAGCGGCCGCAGTCCCGGATGCCGGATCTTCCAGAGCCCCTGCATCTGGCGCACGACCAGGAGCGAGTCCATCCGGATGTCGATCTCGTCGATCCCGCGCCGGCGCGCCTCCTCGAGGCCGAGGATGAGGGCGTTGTACTCGGCGACGTTGTTCGTCGCCGTCCCCAGCGACAGCGTCAGCCGCGCGATGGCACGGCCGTCCTCGTCGAGGAGGATCGCGCCGGAGCCGGCCGGGCCGGGATTCCCGCGCGCCGCGCCGTCCGCGTAGAGCGTCGCCCTCGTCACGCCCGGAGGATCTCGGCGAAGCGGTCCAGGTCCACGTTGCCGCCGCTGACGATGCCCACGACGCGCTCGCCGGGGCGCACGCGCACGCGCCCCGCGAGCAGCGCCCCGACGCACGCGGCGCCGCCGGGCTCGGCCACCAGGCGCGCCCGCGCGGCCAGGAAGCGCACGCCCTCCGCGATCTCGGCTTCGCTCACCAGGACGACGTCCTCGACCAGCTTCCGGACGATCTCGAGCGGCCGTCCGCCGGCGAAGGGCGCCGCCAGGGCGTCCGCCATCGTGGGCATCGGCCCCATCTGCACCGGCTGCCCGGCGTCGAGGGCCCGGCGCATGGTCGGCGCCGCCTCGGGCTCCACCCCGATCACGCGGACCCCCGGCCGCAGCGCGGCCGCGGCGACGGCGATGCCGGCGATGAGGCCGCCGCCGCCGATGCCGACCACGATCGCGTCCGCCTCGGGCAGGTCCTCGAGGACCTCGAGCGCGATGGTGCCGTGCCCCGCGAGCATGGCGTCGTCGTCGTAGGGATGGAGGAAGCGCATCCCCTCGGCCTCGCACTGGCGGACGATGGGCAGAAGCCCGTTCATGTCGTCCGCGAAGCGGATCTCGGCCCCGTGCGACCGGGTGGCCTCGACCTTGGTCTTCGGCGCGGTCTTCGGCATGACCACCGTGACGCGCGCGCCGACGGCCTTCCCGGCGTAGGCGACGGCCTGCGCCGTGTTGCCGGCGCTCATCGTGACGATCCCGCGGGCGCGGTCGGCCTCGGACATCGTCCCGACCGCGTTCGTCGCCCCGCGGGCCTTGAACGACCCCGTCCGCTGGAGGCTTTCGGCCTTGAGGTACGCACGAGCGCCGATCCGCTCGCCGAGCTGGCGAGCGGAGAGAAGCGGCGTCCGGTAGACGTGGGGGGCGATGACCTGGCGGGCGCGCTGGACGTCGGCGAGGGTGATGGCGATGGCGACCTCCCGTGGGCCCGGCAGGGATCGAACCTGCGACCTGAGAGTTATGAGCTCCCTGCTCTAACCATTGAGCTACGGGCCCTTTCGTATTCCATTGTCGCGTATAGTTCCCACGGGACCGAGGCGCGATGCTTCCAGCGCCATGGGGAGACGGTCACGAGAGTCTCGCCATGGGAGGCGCGTTGGGACGCATCATCGCGATCGCCAATCAGAAGGGTGGGGTCGGCAAGACCACCACCGCCATCAACCTCGGCGGCGCGCTCGCCGCGATGGGTCATCGGGTCCTGTGCATCGACCTCGATCCGCAGGGGAACCTGACCGTCGGGCTGGGGATCGACCTGAACAGCGTCGACCGCGGGATGGCGCAGGTCATGGTCGACCCCGACGTCCCGCTCGCCTCCGTCATCCGTCCGAGCAAGACGAAGGACCTGGAGGTCGCGCCGACGACCATCGAGCTGTCGGCCGCGGAGGTCGAGCTCATGACGGCGATCGGGCGCGAGATGGCGCTGCGCGACAAGCTCGTCCCCGACGTCATCGACCGCTACTCCCACATCCTCATCGACTGCCCGCCGACGCTCGGGCTCCTCACGCTCAACGCGCTCGTCGCGGCGGACGGCGTGATCATCCCGGTGCAGACGCAGTACTACGCGCTGAAGGGCGTCGCGGCGCTCCTCAAGATCATCAAGACGGTGCAGACGCGGCTGAACCCGCACCTCACGGTGCTCGGTCTCCTTCCGACCTTCTACGACAGCCGCACGATCCTCGGACGCGACATGCTCGACTCCCTGCGGGACCTGGGCGACCACCAGATCTTCCGGACGGTCATCCGGCAATCCGTGAAGATCGGCGAGGCGCCCACCGCGGGCGTCCCCATCACCGTGTACGACGCGCGGTCGGACGCCGCGAAGAGCTTCATGGACCTCGCGAAGGAGGTGGCGAATGCTGGCTGACCGACCGCGCAGCAAGAGCTTCCGCGACGCCGGGACGCGCATCTTCGAGCAGGAGAACGGCGCGCAGGACGGGATCATCAGCCTCCTCGCGGCGCGCACCCCGACGGCGGTGCGCGACATCCCGATCTCAAAGATCCAGCCGAATCCCTCGCAGCCGCGGATGACCTGGCACGAGGAGACGCTCAAGGAGCTCGCCGCGTCCATCAAGGAGCACGGCGTCCTCCAGCCGATCCTGGTGCGGCCCGCGGGCGGCGGCGCCACGGACTCCGGCTACGAGATCATCGCCGGCGAGCGCCGCTGGCGCGCGTCGAAGCTCGCCGGCCGCGACACGATCCCCGCGATCGTCGAGCGCTTCGACGACGCGACGGCGCTGGAGATCGCGCTCATCGAGAACCTCCAGCGCGAGGATCTCTCGCCGCTCGACGAGGCCTTCATCTACTCGAAGATGACGGGCGAGCTCGGATACTCGATCCGCGGCCTCGCCTCGAAGCTCGGCAAGGACAAGGGCTACGTCGAGAACCGTCTCCGTCTCGCCGGGGCGCCCGACGACGTCCGAGAGATGGTCGCGCAGCGCTACGACACCATCACCGCCGCGTACGAGCTCATGAAGCTGGAGGACAAGAAGAAGCGCCGCGCGCTCATCAAGCGCGTCCTCGCCGGCGAGCTCACGCTCCTCAGGCTCCACGAGCGCGTGGAGCGGATCATCGACCCGAGCGCCCCGGCGCCCAAGGAGGCGGAGGAGCGCGAGGGCCCGCCGCCTCTGCGCGACGACGCGATGATCGTGGCGACGCGGAAGCTCAACGAGTCGCTCCTCGAGCTGTCGCAGGCGGTCGACGCGGCGTCGGACGTTCCCGACAGCGACCGCGTGAACCTCGCCAAGTTCCTCACGATCTCTCGCGCGCGGCTCGACAACCTCGTCGCTCGGATACGCTCTTCGTCGTGACCCCGGCGCCGACCCCGTCCTTCCGCTGGAACGTCCTCGCGTTCATCGCCATCACCGCGGTCGTGCTGGCCGCGGCGACCGGCCTGCTCGTGCTGCTCGATCCGCGCAGCCAGGCCTGGTGGGGCGGCCTCTTCTCGGCGCTCGGGACGTTCGTGCGCTCCGTCATCCCCCGCTGACGACAACGGACCCCATCCACACGGGACGGGGTCCGCGCACAGGGTGGAGGGGCGTGGTGGTCAGCGGTCGACCCGGACCGGCTCCTTCGCCACGTCGGCCGCCTGTGTCTTGGTGTCCAGGAGGATCGCCACCGTCGTCGCGACCAGACCCGCCGCCGAGAACAGCAGGATCGCCGCGTCGCTTCCGATCGCCTGCGCGAGGTCCATCCCGGGTCTCCTCCTTCGGTGATGCGCCGCTGGCGGGTAACGCACCCGGCGTGCCAGATGCGACCGACCAGGCCTCCGCTCGCAGCAACGATCGGGCAACGCCCCCGTCACCGCGTCGTTGCGGGTCCGAGACCTCGGTACTGGCCGGCGTGGAACACCAGCGGATGGCCGCGTCCGGCCGCGAGCGCGACGACGCGAGCGACGTAGATGGTGTGGGTGCGTCCCCCCGGGTGACGCGCGACGACCTCGCAGTCGAGCCAGGCATGAGCGCCGTCGAGGATCGGGGAGCCGTGCGGCGACGTCCGGTAGGCGACGTCCGCGAACTTGTCCTCGACCTTGCTGGCGAACGCGCGCGCGACGGCCTCCTGGCCCTCGGCCAGGACGTTCACGGCGAACCGGCCGGCGGCGTCGACGCAGGCGTACGCGCGGGCCGCATGCGCCAGGCAGACCAGGACGAGGGGCGGCTCGAGCGACACGGACGCGAAGCTGTTGACCGTCATGCCGCACGGCCGACCGCCGTGCGTCGCGGTCACGACGGTCACCCCCGTCGGGAAATGACCGGCCACGCGCCGGAGCTCCTGGGCCTCGACCTCGCTCATCGCGCCTTGGCGCGCGGCGCCGAGCCCAGCACCCTCACCTGCGCGATGCGCCGTCCGTCCACCGCCGTCACCTGGAGGCGATGACCCTCGACCTCGACGACGTCCCCCACCTTCCCGAGACGTCCCAGCCTGCCGAACACCAGCCCGCCGACCGTGTCGTACGGCTCGCCCTCCAGCGCGATCCCGAGCCGCTCGCGCAGCTCGGGCAGCGAGGCCAGCCCGTCGACGAGAAGGGAGCCGTTCGCCTCGCTCCGGAAGTGGGGCGTCTCGCGGTCGAACTCGTCCTGGACCTCGCCCACCAGCTGCTCCAGCACGTCCTCGAGCGTGGCGAGCCCGGACGTGCCTCCGAACTCGTCGACGACGATGCCGAGCTGCATCCTCCCGCGCCGGAACTCCGCCAGGGCGCGGTCGAGCCGCGTCGTCTCCGGCAGGAAGAGCGGACGGCGCATCACCTCGCGCACGGTGCGGCTGAGGTCCTGCGCCGGCACGAGGTCCTTCAAGTGCGCGACGCCGACGACGTGGTCGAGGTCGGCGTGGAAGACCGGGTAGCGCGTGAACGGATGCTCGCGCGAGAGGTCGCGCAGGTCGCGCAGCGTGCGGTCGTCCTCGATCGCGACGATCTCGGTCCGCGGGACCATGATCTGCCGCACCAGCGTGTCCGCGAAGTCGAGCGCTCGGCCGAGGAGGACGCGCTCCGATTCCTGGAGAACGCCCTTCCGCGTCGAGATGGCCACCAGCATCTTGAGCTCCTCCTCGGAGTGCGGGTCGAGATCGGCGCTGCGGCGCACCCCGAGGAGCGCGACCATCCCGTTCGCGCTGGCGTTCATGAGCCAGATGAGCGGGTAGGCGACGCGGTAGAAGAGCTCGAGCGGATACGCGACGAGGAGAGCGACGTCGAGCGCGCGCTGGATCGCGAGGTACTTGGGGGCGAGCTCTCCGGCGACGACCGTCGCGTACGTCACGACGCCGAACGAGACGACGAAGCTGACCACCTGGAAGGCCGTCTCGGAGCGCTCGACGAGCCAGCCGAGGAGCGGGCGGATGAGCGCGGCGATCGCCGGCTCGCCGACGAGGCCGAGGGCGAGCGACGCGCCCGTCACGCCGAGCTGCGTGGCCGAGAGGTAGCGGTCGATGTTGACGGAGAGCTGGCGGGCCAGGCGGGCCCTGGCGCTTCCCGCATCGGCCAGCTCGCGCAGCTGCGTCTCGCGGACGCGGACGAGCGCGAGCTCCGCCGCCACGAAGAAGGCGTTGACCACCAGGATGACAAGAGCGAGCAGCAGCGCGGGCAACGCCGCGCCGACGTCCATGTGCCGGGATCATATCTAGACTTTCCTGCGTGAGGGTGCTCGTGCGGCTCTTCGCCTCCTATCGCGAGGCGGCAGGCGTCGGGCACATCGAGCTCGAGCTTCCCGCCGGCGCCACCGCGCGCGACGCGATCCGCGCCGTCCTCGCCGAGCACCCGCTCGTCGCCGAGGGACGCCAGCTCGTCATCGCGCGGAACGAGGAGTACGTCGACGTCGACGCGGCGCTCGAGGACGGCGACGAGCTCGCTCTCATCCCGCCCGTCTCGGGCGGAGCGACGCGGGCGGCCACCCGGATCGCGGTCACCTCCGAGCCGCTCTCGGTGGACGACTGCATCGAGGCCGTCCGCGCCGACGGCTACGGCGGCATCGTCGTCTTCCTCGGCACCGTTCGCGATGCCAACCGCGGGAAGCGCGTGACGAAGCTCGGGTACGAGGCCTACGCGAGCATGGCGGAGCGCACGATGCGCGGGATCGCCGAGCGGCTCGAGCGCGAGCACGCGCCCGCGTGCGTCGCGATGCGCCACCGCGTCGGCGACCTGCGCGTCGGCGAGATCGCGGTCATCGTCGCGGTCGCCGCCCCCCACCGCGACGCCGCGTTCGCCGCGGCGCGCGAGGCCATCGACGAGCTCAAGAGCGTCGTCCCCATCTGGAAGAAGGAGTACACCGACGACGGCGCCGTCTGGGTCGAGGACCACGCCTAGCTAATTCCTCCGGATAAACCTGCCGCCCGGGACAGCTCCCGCGTCACGAACGCGAGCGCTCGCCCTCGAGGATGATGTCCGCCGCCTTCTCGGAGACGCGCTCGATCTGTCGCAGGATCTCGCGGACGCGCCGGCGGTCGGCGATCCACTCCGAATAGAGGCGCCCCTCTTCATCGCTGAGGTGGCGGCTCACGGTCTTCCCGCCGACCTTGGTGCTCCAGCGGTAGTACGGCCCGTGGCGCTGGGCCGGGTCGGTCTGGCAGCGGCAGCCGGGGTTGCCGCAGCGCGCGTAGTGCCGGATCACGCTGCCCTTCACCAGGAAGCCCGTCTCGGCCAGCTGGGCGGCGAGGCGCCGGACGCGCTCGCGGTACGACCGCAGGCGCTCCGCCGTCGCCTTCTGCACGCCGTGCAGTCTGGTCCCTCGCCCTCGCCTCGTCATGGCTGATATGTATAATACGCATAAGCAGACGCGGGAGGCGCTGAGGAGGGACGGCGATGCTGCGGCTCGAGGCGGCACAGCTCGACACGCTCTGGGAGACGCTCCTGCCCGACGCCGTGCGGGCGCTCCCCGAGGACCTCGCCCGCGCCGACGTGCTCCTTCGCGACGCACGGCTGCTCGAGCCCTTCCGGGCACAGTGGCGGCGCAGCTGCCCGCGCGGCCTGGTCGACGGCCGCCCGACCCTGGCGATGCAGACGTACGTCCGGCTCATGGTCTTGAGGGCGCGCTGCGGCTGGGGGTACGAGGCCCTCGTGCGCGAGGTCGCCGACTCCATCCACCTGCGGCGCTTCTGCCTGATCCCCTTGCACGCGCGCGTCCCGGACGAGTCGACGGTGCGCAAGCTCACCCGCCGCCTCGGGCCCGAGGTCACCGACGCGCTCATCCGCGAGGTCATCGCCCTCGCCGCCCGCGAGCGGCGCTTCCGCGCCCGCGCGCTGCGCGTCGACTCGACCGTCGTCGCGGCCGACGTCCGCTATCCCACCGACTCCGGCCTCTGCGCCCAGGCGGTGCGCGCGCTCGGGCGCGCCGGGCGGCGCGTGAAGGCCGCCGTCCCGACGACGACCGCGCGCGTGCGCGACCGCTCGCGCGCCGTGGCCCGGCGGGTCCGCGCCCTGGGGCGCACCATCAAACGCCGGACCGGCGAGGCGAAGGTCGCGGTCCAGCGGCTCAACGAAGAGGCCGCGCGGGCGGTGCGCGCCAGCGCGCGCGAGGCCCGGCGGCTCCTTGCCCAGGCGCGGCGATCGCGCTCGCGCGCACGCGGTGTCTCTCCCGCGACGCGCCAGCGGGTGCTGCGCGAGCTCGAGCGCGTCGCGGCGCTGGCCGA
>JAGWSB010000101.1 GCA_028876375.1 Chloroflexota bacterium
CCGACGACCTCGACGTCGCTCGCGTAGTAGCGGTCGTCGTTCGGCAGCGGACCGACGTGGACGACGCGCGCCTTCGCCGTCCAGTCGCGGTCGAGCTCGACGGGGTCGAGGCCGACCATGATCACGAGGTCGCAGGTGTCGATGTAGTCGTACAGGTATGCCGTCCCGAGGCCTTCGAGCGTCCCGAGGAAGAGCTCGTGGTCCTCGCGGACGATGCCCTTCGCCTTCGGCGAGACCATGATCGGCGCGCACCACGCCTCGGCGAAGCGGCGCAGCGGCTCCGCGACGCCCTCGTCGTTGGCGTCCATCCCGACGAGGAGGAGCGGCCGCGCGCTCTCGCGCAGCCGCGCCGCCGCGTCACGCACCGCGTCGGCGTCGATCGCGAGCGTCGGCTGCGTGGTGAAGCGCGGGAGCGCGACGTCGAGCGCATCGCGCTTGGGCACGTCGCTCGGCACCTCGAGCAGGACAGGGCCGCGCCGGTGCGCGAGCGCGACGCGCAGCGCGCGCTCGACGACCGCGGATGCGTTGGCCGGCGTGAGCGTGGCCTGCCACTTCGTGATCGTGCGGAAGAGCGCGCTCGTGTCGACCTTTTGGTGGGTCGCGATGTCGAAGCGGTCGGCGGGGAGCTGCCCGGTGAAGACCAGGAGCGGACCGCGGTCGAGGAACGCGTGCGCGACGCCGGTGGTCAGGTTCGTCGCGCCCGGCCCGAGCGTCGCCACGCACACGCCCGGCACGCCGCTCGCGCTGGCCATCGCCTCCGCGGCGAAGGCCGCCGCCGTCTCGTGGCGCGTGAGGACGAACTCGAGCCCCGCCTCGCGGAAGCCCTCGATGAGCTCGATGACCTCGCCGCCCGGATGGCCGAGCGCGTAGCGGACACCCGCCTCGCGCAGGCGGTCGCCGACGAGGCGCGCGACGCTCACCACGATCGAAGCATGCCTGACGCGATCCGGACGATCACGAGGAGTAGGCTCGCGCGGATGGTCGCTCGCGTCCTAGCCCCCGGGGACGGCTCGGTCCTCCTCGTGTGCGGCCCGGACTGGGGCACGCGGTGCGGTGCGGCGGGAGGCCGCGACACCGCGTTCTGCGCCGGGCACACCGTCGTCGTCGACCGGGACACCTCCGAGGGAAAGCGGACCCTCCGCGTCTCGATCTCGCCGCAGCAGCGGACCTGTCCCTTCGGTCCACCGGAGCCGACCCGACTCCACTAGCGCGTCGGCTTCGCTGGCCCCCGCAGGTACGCGTCGTTGCCGGAGATCCAGTCCTCACGCCTCGGGCTGAAGAAGTCGAGGTCGTAGGTCTCCTCGAGCGCCTCGGCCGAGTGCGGCATGTGCGGCGGGATGACGAGGACCTCGCCGGCGCCGACGTCGACGACGTCGCCGCCGAGCGTGAAGCGCACCGCGCCGGTGACGATGAACGACACCTGCTCGTTCGGATGCGTGTGCTCGGGCACGAGCGCGCCTTTGGGGAAGAAGATCTGCGCGAGGGTCGTCTGCGCGCCGGAAAGGTAGCGCCGCTCGATCCCCGCGATCATCCGCTCGCGCGGCTGCTGCTCGATCTTGTGGACCTTCCACGCCGCCTCGGCCATCTCTCTACCTTCCTGTTCCCGTTCTCTCGCCCGCGTGGTCCGACCCTTCTCCCATCGCGCGCGTCCGCTCGACGCGGAGCTCGCGCCCCGCGACCGTCAGCTCCACCTCGACGGCGCCGCCGTGCACCTGCTCCGCCGCGAGCGCGAGCTTCACGGCCGCGTCGATCTGAGCGTCCGTCAGGACGGGCCCGCGCGTCGTCGCGACGCGCCGCCAGTCGATCGCGCGGTCGGATCGTCGCACGTGGATCAGATCGGGCGTGACGTCGCCCGCGCGCAGCGCGGCGAGCGGCGAGCGGGCGGCGTTGACGGTGATGAGGTCCCTGTCGCCCGTGACCGGATCCGCGGTGAGGACGACGACGGAGCGGGCCACGCTTAGTAGGTGCGGCCGCGCTGCCGTTCGATGTCGAAGCGCGCCGTCTTGGCGACGGCCATGACGGTCATGACGCCGGCCTGCACCGGATCGCTCACGATGAGGTCGGCCTCCTTCGCCGCCGAGCCGGCCATGTTCAGCGACACGACCAGGATCCCGCTCTTGCGCACCTCCTTGACGGCGTCGGTGATCTCGCCGCCCATCAGCGCCCCGGCGAGGACGAGCGCGACCGCGCGCGGCAGGCGCGCGACGCCTCGCACCGCCTCCGCCAGCTGGTGCTCGCCGACGACCGGGATGGTGTCGACGCTGATCTTCTCGCCGCGGATGTTGTGGCGGTCGGCCTCCGAGATGGCGCCGATCGCGACCTGTCCCACCTGCGCGCCGCCGCCCACGACGATGATCCGCTTCCCGTAGACCTGGAGCATGCTCGCCACGCGGTCGACCTTGTCGACGACGTCGAGCTCGAGGAGGTCGCGTTCGAGCGCGTCCGCGTCCTTGATGTGCTGGATCTCGAAGTGGACGGCGCTGCGGTCGCCGCGCTCGAGGATGTCGACGCTCACGATGTTCCCGCCGTGCCGCACGATGACCCCGGTCATCTTGTGCAGAGCGCCCACTTCATCGGGTCCGCGGCACACGATCGCCAGTCGATCGACCTCGTGCTGGATGCTCACGCCCGTATGCTGATCGTTCCATGACCGTGTCGTCCCGACCCGGCATCGCCACCGTCGAAGCGGCCGCGCGTGCCATCGCGCCCTACGTCCGGCGGACGCCGCTCGAGCGCTCCGAGGCGCTCTCGGGCATGGCCGGCTGCGACGTCTACCTCAAGCTCGAGGATCTCCAGCACACCGGCGCGTTCAAGCTCCGCGGCGCGCTGCACAAGCTCCTCTCCCTCGACCCCGCGCGCCGCGCGAAGGGCGTCCTCACCGCCTCGGCGGGCAACCACGGCCAGGGCCTCGCGCACGCCGCGCGGCTCCTCGGCGTTCCGGCGTGGGTGGTGCTCCCGGAGAGCGTCCCGCTGGCGAAGCTCGTCGCCATCCAGCGCGCCGGCGCGGAGGCCGTCGTCTCGGGCATGACCTACGACGAGTCGCACGTCATCGCCCTGCGCATGGCCGCCGAGAAGGGCGTCACGTACGTGCACGCCTTCGACGACGACGACGTCATCGCGGGACAGGGGACCCTCGCGCTCGAGATGCTCGATGACGAGCCGTCGCTCGACACCGTGGTGGTCCCCGTCGGCGGCGGCGGGCTGCTCGCGGGCTGCGGCCTCGTCACCGGCGCGCGCGGCGTCCGCCTCGTCGGCGCGCAGTCCGAGGGCGCGCCCGCGTTCGCGCGCTCGTTCGCCGCGCGGGCCGTGACCGAGATCGCGCCGCGCACCATCGCCGACGGCATCGCGGTCGGCCGTCCCGCGGAGCGCACGCTCGCGCTCGCGCTCGAGAGCGCCAGCGAGGTGCGGACCGTGCCGGACGAGGCGATCGCCCGCGCGCTGCTCCTGCTCCTCGAGCGCCACAAGCTCCTCGCCGAGCCCGCGGGCGCCGCGGCGCTCGCCGCGGTCCTCGAGAGCGAGCGCCCGCTGGGGAAGCGCGTCGGCGTGGTCGTCAGCGGCGGCAACATCGACCCCAACCTCCTCGGGAAGGTCATCCAGCAGGGCCTCGCGTCGGCCGGCCGCTACCTCGCGTTCCGCACCTGGCTCGACGACCAGCCCGGACGGCTGTACGCGCTCACCGGCATCCTCACGAACGCGCGCATCAACATCCTCCACGTGGGGATCCACCGCGTCGGCCCCTACACCTCGCTCGGGCGGGTGGGGCTCGACGTCATCGTCGACACCCGCGACCGCGCGCACGCGCTCAGCGTCCTCGACCTCGTGCGCGACGCCGGCTTCCCCGCGGAGGAGCTCCCCGACACCAGCCCGCAAGCCGACCAGTAGCGTTCGTCCGCGTATGCCGCGGCTCGTTCCCGAGATCGCGCCACTGCGCGAGTCGCGCGACTTCCGCCTGCTGTGGTCGGGTCAGATCGTCTCTCAGACGGGATCGGCGCTGCGCATCGTCGCCATCCCGTACCAGGTCTACCTGCTCACCGGATCGCCGCTCGCCGTCGGGCTCGTCGGCCTCTTCAGCGCGCTGCCCACGATCACGCTGTCGCTCTTCGGCGGCGTCATCGCCGACCGCGCCGACCGGCGGCGTCTCCTGCTCATCGTGCAGACGCTCCTCACGCTCAACTCCGCCGCTCTCGCGGTCACGACGGCGACCGGGCTCGCCTCGGTCCCGCTCCTCTACCTCTTCACGTTCGTCGGCGGCGGTCTCGGCGCGCTCGACTCGCCCGCGCGCGCGGCGCTCGTCCCGACCCTCGTGGAGCGGCGCCGCATCACCGCCGCGGTCGCGCTCAACCAGACCCAGTTCCAGACGGCGGCGATCGTCGGACCCGCGCTCGCGGGCGTCGTCATCGCCGCGTTCGGCCTCTCCACGACGTACTGGATCGACGTCGCGACGTACTTCGCGGCCATCGCGACGATCGCGCTGATGACCAAGACCGCGCGGCCGCCCGTCGAGCACCCCTCCGTCCTGCGCTCGCTCGCCGAGGGCATCGCCTACCTCGGCGTCCGGCGGATCCTCCTCGCGACGATGTCCCTCGACTTCCTCGCGACGCTCTTCGGGAACTGGCGCGCGCTGCTGCCCTTCTACGCCGACCGCATCTTCCAGGTCGGTCCGCTCGGCTACGGCCTCCTCTCGGCCGCGCCGGGAGTGGGCGCGCTCGCCGTCGCGGTGACGTCGGGCTGGACGGCGACGGTGCGCCGCCAGGGCGCGACCATCCTCGTGTCCGTCGCGATCTTCGGCGTCGCCGTCGCCGCGTTCGGCGCACTCCCGCGCGGCGGGTTCGTCCTCGGGCTCCTCCTCCTCGCCGTCGCGCAGGGCGCCGACACGGTGAGCTCGATCTTCCGCAACTCGATCGTGCAGCTGGAGACGCCCGACGCGCTGCGCGGGCGCCTCAACGCGATCAACACGATGTTCGTCCTCGGCGGACCCACGCTCGGGCAGCTCGAGGGCGGCGTCGTCGGCGAGATCTGGGGCCCGGTCCTGGCGGTGGTCTCGGGCGGCCTGCTCTGCGTCGCGTCCGTCGGGGCGATCGCGGCCGTCGCGCCCGGCGTCGCGCGCTATGCCCCCGAGGAGACAATTCCTCAGGTGTAGAATTTTGCAGGTGAGAGCGAGCCGCGTCCCGTCCTGGGTCCCCGTCTTCAACGCGCTGGCCAAGCCGCTCATGGCGCTCGGGGTACCGATGGGAGCCGACGTACTGCTGACCGTGCGCGGACGGAAGAGCGGCTTGCCGCGCTCGACGCCCGTCGCGGTCGCGGAGATCTCCGGTCGGCTCTGGCTCCTCAGCCCGTTCGGCGAGACCGACTGGGCGCGCAATCTCCGCGCCGCCGGCCGCGCGACGATCACGTCGGGCCGGAAGCGCGAGGAGGTCACCGCCGTCGAGCTCGACCGGGAGGCGCGTATCGCGTTCTACCGCGACGTCCTCGAGCCGTACCTGCGCACGAGCGCGGTCGCGACGTGGATCGTCCGCAACCTCGATCGCATCCCGTCCGATCCCGCCGCCGCGGCGGAGGACCGCCCGGTCTTCGAGCTGCGCCGCGTCTAGCCGACCACCCGCTCCATCTCGATCTCCGTGATCGAGGGCGTGTGCGGCAGCGGCTGCGTGCGCCCGGTGCGCGCGAAGCCGCAGCGCTCGTAGAGGGCGATGGCCGGCGCGTTGACGTCGGTGACGTCGAGGAGGACCGCGCGCAGCCCGCGCGACCGCGCCCAGCCGCACACCGCCTCCACCAGCGCGCGGCCCACGTCGCGCCCCCGCAGGGCCGGATCGACGAACATCCCGTACAGGTGGGCGAGGTCCCGCCGTTCCGCGTCGGCGACCGCCCAGGCCATCCCGCGCAGCGCCCCGTCGCGCTCGGCGACGAAGAGGACGGAGTCGTCGCTCTCGGCTCCCTCGCGCGCGCGGCGCTGCCAGTGATCGTCGGCGAGTGCGCGCTGCTCGTCGTACGTCGACCCGAATGCCGTCGGCGCGTCGAGGAGCGCGCGCAGCCGCAGCTCCTTGAAGGCCGGCCACTCGTCGGCGCGGATGCGGCGCACCGAGGCCGCCGGCCCGACCACCTCGAGGCAGAGGATAGGGATCCGCTACGCGATGTCGGTGACGATGCGGCGCGAGAAGTAGGAGAGCAGCCACTCCACGAGGAGCGTCCCGCGGTTGCGCGCCCCGACGAGCTGCATGAGGTAGTTCGTGCGCCACACCGTCCACGCCGGCAGCCCGGAGAGGACAAGGTGGACCGGGCGCGCGAACTCCGCCGCCGCGCTCGTGCGCCCGAGCGCGATGAGGTCGCCTTTGCGCTTGTGCCGGTAGGCGAGGAGCGGCTCGTGCCGCAGGAGCCGCGCGACGTTCTCCGCCACGGCCGGCGCTTCGAGCACCGCGACCTGCGCGAGCTGCGGCAGCGCCTTCCCGTCCTGCTCGACGTGCGCGGCGTCGCCGAAGGCGATGACGTCGTCGCGGCCGCGCGCGCGGAAGAACGCGTCGGCGACGATGCGCCCGCGATCGTCGTGGGCCAGCGCGGTCCGCGCGACCACGGGGATGGTGCGCACGCCGCCCGCCCAGACCGAGGTGTGCGCCGGGAGCGTGCGTCCGTCCTGGGTGCGCACGTAGGTCGGGCCGATCTCCGACACGAAGGTCCGGACGAGCATGCGGACCCCGAGGCGCTCGAGCCGCCGCGCGGCGATGCCCGCGAGCCGTGCGTCCATCGCCGGGAGGATGCGGTCGGCGCCGTCGATGAGCGTGATGGAGGGCTCGTGCCGAAAGTCGATCGTCGGGTAGATCCAGCGGAGCGTGTGGTCCATGAGGTCGCGCATCGAGGCCGAGAGCTCGACGCCGACGGGTCCCGCTCCGGCGACGACGAAGGAGAGCATCTCGCGCCGCTTCTCGGCGTTGCGCTCGATCGCCGCCGACTCGAAGGTGGAGAGGATGCGGTGCCGCACGCGCCGTCCGTCCTCCATCCACTTGAGCGAGACCGCGTGCTCGCTCACCCCGGGGATGCCGTAGTCGTTCGTCTCGCTCCCGAGCGCGATGACGAGGAGGTCGTAGGGCAGGTCGCCGTCGGCGGTGCGCACCGTGCGCGCTTCGACGTCGATCGCCTCCACCTCGCTGCGCACGAAGCGGAAGCCGGCGCGCGCGAGCGGCACGCGCAGCGGGTACGCGACCGCGTGCGGCGGGAGCTCGCCCGTGGCCACCTGGTAGAGCAACGGGGAGAAGAGCGAGTAGTTGGAGCGGTCGACGAGCGCGACGTCGGCCTCGCCGTGGCGGAGGCGCCGCTCGAGGTGCCGGACGAGGTGCAGCCCGCCGAACCCGCCGCCGAGGATGAGGACGCGGGGTCGTGCGGCGCTCACCGCACGATCTCGCGTAGCGCGCGCGCCAGAGCGGCGCGGCGCGGGTCCTCGCCGGCCTCGCGCGCCGGCCCGATGCCGAGGTAGCGCTCGACGACGCCGGGGTGGTCGAGGAGCTCGCGGCCGGTCCCGCTGAGCGCGACCGTGCCGCTCTCGAGCACGTACGCGCGGTCGGCGATCGCGAGCGAGCTCCGCGCGTTCTGCTCGACGAGCAGGACGCCGACGCCGTCCTCGCGCAGCCGCAGCAGGACGTCGAAGATCTCGCGCACCAGCAGCGGCGCGAGCCCGAGCGACGGCTCGTCGAGCATGAGGACGCGCGGCCGCAGCATCAGCCCGCGCGCGATCGCGAGCATCTGCTGCTGGCCGCCGGAGAGCTGCGAGGCGTCGTCGAAGAGGCGGTCGCGCAGCGCGGGGAAGCGCGCGGTCGCCTCGTCGATGCGCTCCTC